>NZ_JARWRU010000932.1 GCF_029867845.1 Nocardia farcinica
CCCCGGCGGGGGGGGGGGGGTAGCCTCCTCTTCTGTTGTCCGGCAACGATTCCCGCCCGGTCAGACCGGATAGTCCTCCGGCGCCAGCGGGTCGAACTGGCCGCGTGCCGGCGAACGCAGCGGCAGCGGGTTGAGCATGTCCTTGTGTCCGTTGCGCACACTGCAGTACTTGAACGGCCCGCGCGGGTCGAACAGCTTGGTCATGTGCGGGTCGGCGTGGTCGAGCAGCCACACGCTCAGCCCCGTCGCCGGGTCCAGCCGCAGATGCTCCCAGGCGCGCCACAGCGCGTCCAGGCGCACCGCCGCCTCCGCGTGCCGGAACCACTCCGGGCACCACACGGTTTCGCTGATGTCGGTGACCTGGCGGCGGTAGACCACGCTCAGGTAGTTCTCGACGAACTCGACCACATTGCTGTAGACGGGCTTGCCCGGCATGGGTGGGCCGGGGGGTAGGTTGTGGGTCACCGAAGCACCTCTTCTCCGTTGGTTGCCGACATGTCCGTCACGGACGCGGTCGCTGTCGCAGGCCGCGTCACCTCGGCTTGGCCTCGATCTCGCCGGCGGGAGCCTCCGCCGGTTCCAGCTCTCCGATCGGCTCCTCGGACTTGCGCAGTTGCGGCTTGCCGGGCGCGGGGGCGAGACCCGAGGGGTCGGGATCGGACTTCTTGGTCAGCGCGGGCGAACCGATCGCCGCGCTGATCTCGACCTTGGTCTGCGGGTCGTGCTGATCGATCGACTTCTTCACCGCGGCCGCGTATTCGCCCTCCCACCACGGCACCGTGCGCACCAGCACGGCGGGCTGGCCGGAGGTGAACACGATGGCGCGCCCGCGCGGCAGCGTGGTCAGCGCGTTGACGCTGAAGGTCTTCGACGACGACAGCGAACGCGAATAGCTCTTGCCGCCCTTGGATTCGGAGACCGACTGCGAGATCGAGTCGTACTCGCCGATCGCCTCGGAACGGTCGCGCAGGAAGTTCATGTCGTCGATGCCGCTGCCGACCACCTTGATGTTGGCCGCCGACCACAGCGCGGCCATGCCCGCGTCACCCCAGCACCGCGCGCCCTGCGCCCAGGACTGCAGGACCGTCATCACCACGATGCCGCGCGAGCCGAAGTGGCTGTACTGCTTGGGCAGGTCCTTCCAGCGGACCACGTTGGCGGCCTCGTCGAGCACCGCGAGCAGCGGGATGGGCAGCCGCCCGCCGCGCGAGCGGGCCGCCTTGTACATGGCGACGTCGACGACGGCCTCGGTCAGCGCGCTCACCAGCGGAGCCGCCGAACCGCGCCCCTCGAGCGAGAGCGAGTACAGGGTGCCGTTCTTGTCGATGAAGGTCGACTCGTCGAACCGCATGCGCGGCTCGCCGTTCTCGGGATTCGTGCCGGGCAGGATCCAGTCGTGGGTTTTTGTAAAAATCCGCCACCGACCCCAAATAATTTGGGTGGCAGAATTTACGCATCG
>NZ_JARWRU010000933.1 GCF_029867845.1 Nocardia farcinica
CGTCCCCACGGCGCCGACGACCGCGCCCACGGTGCCCGCCCCCGACCTGTCCACCCCGACCGGCGTCCCGCTGCCGAGCGACGTCACCACGCCCGGTCTGCCCACCACCGGGTTGCCGACGCTCACCCCCGGCCCGATCACCACCGTGCCGGGCACGGACGGCGCGACCACGCTGCCCGACACCGGTTCCCAGCCGTCGACCACCCCGTCGGTTCCCGCGCCGACGCCCTCCGCGCCCGGCGCCGAGGTCCCGACCACCGCGCCGACGCCGACCCAGTCCGTGCCGGTGCCGACGCAGACCGCCCCCACGCAGCCGGTGCCCAGCCAGACCGTGCCCTCGCAGCCCGTGCCGACCCAGACGGTCCCCACGCAGCAGCCGCCCACCCAGGCGGTGCCCACCGCGGGTCCCGGCGGCGCGACGCAGCCGACCGGCGGCGCGACGCAGCCGACGGTGGACGTGCCGACCGCCCCGCCCACCGTGGCGGTGCCGACCGGCGCGGTCCTGCCCACGGGCGCGGTGGCGCCCAACCCACCGGTGCGCGTCGACCCGATCAGCGACGACGGCGCCGAGGCGTACCACTACTCGACGTACGCGGTGAGCGCCCAGCATGCGACACTGTCCACCGGTCTCGGCGCGGGCCTGTGGCCGGAGGGCGCCGACCCACATCCGCTGGGGGCCACCGCGGTCGACCCGATGCTGTACTGACCGGTGCCGAGCCGATCGGTCCGCCGCGGACCGATCCGGCCCGCGCGGGTAACGGGAGGCACGCCCGACGCACGATCCGAGCGCGCACGCAGGAGTAAGGAGGAGGCTTGTCTGCCGCAGCTGGGCTTGAGCCGGCGACGGTGAAACATCCCGACGCGATGACACCGCTCATCCGAATGCTCGACGAACTGCGGGAGATGGCCAGATCCGCCGGTCGCGGCGACCTGGAAGCCCGGTTGAACATGGTGCGCGCCAGAATCAGCGACCCCAGGGTGCGCCTCGTGGTCGTCGGCGATCCGAAGAACGGCATGAGCACCCTGGTCAACGGCCTGGTCGGTGCGCCGGTCAGCGCCACCGACGCCGAACTGAGCGCGCCGGTCATCGTCGAGTACGGCAATGAGCCGAGCGCGGCGATCGTGCAGGCCGTCGGCCCGGGACGCAGCGAGCGCAAGCCGGTCGACCCGGCGCACCTGAGGTCGATCCTGACCACCAAGGGCGTGGTTCGTGCCGAGCGCACCGAGCCGAGCGCTCTGCTGGCCGACGGCATCGTGCTGATGGACGCGCCGGGCAACGGCGACGAGCGGGTGAAGTGGTCGATGATCGCCGCCGCCGACGCCGTGCTGTACGTGACCGACGCCTCGGCCGAGTTGTCCGCGGCGCAACTGGAATACCTGCAGCGCATCCAGCAGTTCTGCCCGACGGTCGTCTGTGTGCTGAACAAGATCGACCTGTACCCGCACTGGTCGCACGTGCAGCAGCGGGACCGGGAACTGCTCGACGCCGTCGGGCTCGGCTTCGCCGTCGCCCCGGTCTCGGCGCGGCTGCACCGCGAGGCGGGCGACTTCCACCGCGACATGGAATCCGGTGTGCCGCAACTCATCGACCACCTCCGTGAACAGGTGGTCTCGCGCGCCGACACGGTGGCCAGGCAGGCCGCCCTGCGCGATATCCAGCTCACCGCCGACAATCTCGCCGTCACCCTCTACACCGAGGCCGAGTCGCTGCGTGACCCGCGCAGGCGCGCCGAGATCACCCACCAGCTCGAGCAGGCCCGCGACGAGGCCGACCAACTGCGCCAGCGCACCGCCAACTGGCAGATCACGCTGGCCGACGGCGCGGGCGAGCTGATGGCCGACATCGAGCACGACCTGCGTCACCGGTTGCGCAGGCTCACGCGCGAGGCCGAGGCCGAGATCGCCAGGACCGATCCGGCGCGCGACTGGAAGCAGTTCGGCGCCGACCTGGACGCGCGCATCTGCGAGGCCATCGAGGAGAACTTCGTCATGGCCCACTACCGCTCGGTGGAGCTGTGCGAGCAGGTGGCCGCCAAGTTCCCCGCGATCGACCGCCCGGCGCCGCTGCCGGATCTGCGGTTGAGCGATCCCGCCGAGGTGCTCGAGCATGTGGCGCCACTCGAGGATCTCGACAGCGCCGAATCCGGTGTCACCCAGCAGGTGCTGTCCGGCCTGCGCGGCTCCTACGGCGGCATCCTGATGGTCGGCCTCGCCACCAGCCTGCTCGGTATGTCGCTGGTGAACTGGTATTCGGCGGGCGCCGGTGTGCTGCTCGGCATCAACGCGATCTGGGACGACCGCAAGAACCGCAAGCTGCGCCGCCGGGCGGAGGCCAAGGTCGCGGTGGCCAGGCTGATGGACGATGTGATCTTCCAGGTCGGCAAGGAGTCGCGAAACCGGCTGCGCGCCATGCAGCGTTCGCTGCGTGACCACTTCAGTGAGATCGCCGCGCAGGCGATGCGCACTGTCGACGAGGCGCTGCGGGTGGCCGAGGAGGCCAACGGCCGCTACGGCGACCGCCGCGAGGAACGCCTCGCCGAACTGCACACCCAGCTGGGCAGGCTGCGCGCCGTCCGCGACCGCGCCGTGGACATGGCGGCCTGAGCCCCGGCGACGGGTCGGGTCAGGTCGGCTGGTTGGCGGGCCGGAACCCGCTGGCGTCCTGGTCGTGCTCGGCGCGGATCACGTGGGTGACCGCGTTGATCAGCGCCAGGTGGGTGAAGGCCTGCGGATAGTTGCCCAGTTGCCTGCCGGTGCGCGGATCGATCTCCTCGGCGTAGAGCCGCAGCGGTCCGGCCAGGCCGAGCAGGCGCTCGCACAGGTGCCGGGCGCGGGACACCTCGCCGATCTCCACCAGCGCCGAGACCAGCCAGAACGAGCAGATGGTGAACGATCCCTCGGCGCCGGGCAGGCCGTCGTCGGTGGTGGCGGTGCGGTAGCGCAGCACCAGGCCGTTCTCGGTGAGCCGATCGGCGATGGCGAGCACGGTGGCGCGCACCCGGTGGTCGTCCGGCGGCAGGAAACGCAGCAGCACCACCAGCAGCAGCGAGGCGTCGAGGGTGTCGCTGCCGTAGGACTGGGTGAACACTCCCTCGCTGTTCACCCCGTTGGCCAGCACGTCGGCCTTGATCTCCTCGGCGATGCGCGTCCACTCGGCCGCCCGTTCGAACTGCGAATGCATCTCCGCCAGCTTCGCGCCGCGATCGAGCGCCACCCAGCACATGACCTTCGACGAGGTGAAGTGCTTCGGCTCGCCGCGCACCTCCCAGATGCCGCGATCGGGCTCGCGCCAGTGCTCGATGGCGGCACGCACCTGGTGTTCCAGCAGCGGCCACAACGTCTCCGGCACCTGACGGCGTGACTTGACGTGCAGGTACACCGCGTCGAGCATGGTGCCCCAGATGTCGTGCTGCTTCTGGCAGTACGCGCCGTTGCCGATGCGCACCGGGCGCGCGCCCCGGTATCCGGTCAGCTGCGGCAGCTCGACCTCGGTCAGTTCGCGCTCGCCGCCGATGCCGTAGAGCACCTGCAGCGGCAGCGGCTCGCCGTCGGGGCCGGTGGTGACGTCGTTGAGGAAGGCGAAGAAGTCGTCGGCCTCGCGGTCGAGGCCGAGGGTGTACAGGCCCCACAGCGCGAAGCTGGCGTCGCGCACCCAGGTGTAGCGGTAGTCCCAATTGCGTTGCCCGCCGGGCTGTTCGGGCAGCGAGGTGGTGGCCGCGGCCAGCAGGGCGCCGGTGGGGGCGTAGGTGAGCCCTTTGAGGGTCAGCGCGCTGCGCTGCAGGTAGTTGCGCCAGGGGTGGTCGGGGAACTTGCCCAGGGTGATCCACTGCCGCCAGCTCTCGATGGTGTGGTACATCTTCTCGGCCGCCTCGGCGAAGGTGGCGGGGGCAGGCAGCTCCGACCAGGTCAGCGCCACGAACACCTGGTCGCCCTCGCGCATCCTGGTCCGGGCGCGCGCCTGCCTGCCCTCCAGGCCTAGGCGCAGGTCGGTGGTGAGGACGAGCGCGGGCCCGGCGCTGCGGTCGTCCTTCGGCACGGCGGTGGCCTGCTCGTAGACCTTGCCGGTGTACTCCCATTCGGCCGAGGTGCGGTGGTAGTCGAAGGAGGGCTCACAGCTCAGCTCCAGTTCGACCGTGCCGTTGACGCACTTCACCGTGCGCAACAGCATGTGCTCGGCGTCCCAGTCCATCGGTGTGCGGCGATGGGTCCGGCTGCGTTGGTCGTTGTTGTGCCACGGCCCGAGCACCAGGGCGTCGCGCACGATCAGCCAGCCGGTCGCGGTCTGCCAGGTGGTCTCCAGGATGAGGCCGCCGGGCAGATACCGGCGCGCGGCCGGGACGTTGCAGCCGTACGGGCCGAGGCGGAAGTGCCCGGCGCTGCGGTCGAGCAGCGCGCCGAACACGCTGGGGGAGTCCGGTCGGGGCAGGCACATCCACTCGACCGCGCCGTTGGACGCGATCAGGCAGTTGGTCTCGCAGTCGGACAGGAAGGCGTAGTCGCCGATCGGCGGGAAGTCGGCCGGGCGCGGGGAGCCGGCGCCGGGATGGGTCTGCTCGACCGCGGCGAGGAGCGGCAGGTCGCTCGGTTCGTGCTGCCCGCTCGGTTCGGGGTGTCCGCTCGGTGCGCGGTGCTCGGTCGGATCGGGGTGGGACGCCATAACCCATCATCCGGCCGCGCGCGGCTGTCCGTCCACCGCCCGGCTGCCCCGGCCGCGCGCCGCCCAGTAGGCTGGACGGCGTGGAGCGCATAGCCGGATGGTGGGACGGATTCGAATTGTGGGTGGCGGGCCTGCCGTTCATCCCGCAGTTCTTCGTCGTCCTGGTCGGCATGGTTCCGGTCAGCTTCGCCATCGCCTACCTGCTCGACCGCGGCCTGCGCGCGGTCCTGCGGCTGCTCGGCCGCGACCGGGAACAGGGCGCACCGGCCACCCCCCGGCCGGTCGCCGAGCCGGAGGCCGAGCCGTTGCGTCCCGCCCCCGCGCACAGCGGAGCGCGCTGATGCCGCGCTCGCGAGTTCAGCTCGCTCTCGTCGCCCTGCTGGTCCTCGTTCTGGTGGCCTGGTTCTTCACCCGCTGATTTCTCCCGCGCGCCGGTGGGGGAGTAGATTCGTTCGATTCGAACGAGCCTGCCCGCTCTGCTAGAGTCTCCGCGTGTCTTCGAACGCTCTGCCGCAGGTCCGCCATGAATTGGCGTTGATCGCTGTCGGCGATCTGGCGGTCGCGGACATTCTCTGTCGCTGAAGCGTGCTCGGACACGTCTGCGCTTCCCTGTCCCGTAGACCGGCGCGCATCGAGCAGGCGTGACCACACTCCGTCGGCCTCCGGCCGTCAGTCGCGCCACTGCCGCGTTCCTCGCAGGCAGGTCTACCCGGCTCACAGCTAGTAACCGCCCCGGCACATCCGGTGTCGTGGCGGCCCGCACCGAAAGGCACCCCGATGTCTCGCAGAACCTGGCTCGCCCCGCGCAGGCGCTTCGCCGCAGCCGCTCTCACCACCGTCGCCGCGGTCGTCCTCGCGGCATGCGGTGGTGGCGCCAGTGATTCCGTGGAGGGCGGGGGCGCCGACGGCAGCGGCGGCGTCATCAACCTCTACGCCTACGCCGTCCCGAAGCCCGGCTTCGACAAGGTCATCCCGGAGTTCCACAAGACCGAGGCGGGCGCGGGCGTCCAGATCCAGCAGTCCTACGGCGCCTCGGGTGACCAGTCCCGCAAGGTCAAGGACGGTGCGCAGGCCGACGTCGTCAACTTCTCGGTCGAGCCCGACATCACCCGCCTGGTGGAGGCGGGCCTGGTCGACGAGAGCTGGAACGCCGGCGCCGACAAGGGCGTGCCGTTCGGCTCGGTCGTGGCGATCGTGGTCCGCGAGGGCAACCCCAAGAACATCCAGACCTGGGACGACCTGCTGAAGCCCGGCATCGAGGTCGTCACCCCGAACCCGTTCAGCTCGGGCTCGGCCAAGTGGAACCTGCTCGCGCCCTACGCGGCCAAGTCCGACGGCGGCAAGAACCCGGAGGCCGGTCTGGAGTACCTGCGCCAGCTGATCTCGCCCGAGCACGTGAAGGTGCAGCCCAAGTCGGGCCGCGAGGCCACCGAGACCTTCCTGCAGGGCACCGGTGACGTGCTGCTCAGCTACGAGAACGAGGCCATCTTCACCGAGCGCAACGGCGACCCGATCGAGCACATCGTGCCCGCCGACACCTTCAAGATCGAGAATCCGGTCGCGGTGCTGAAGAACTCGCAGAACCCGGAGAAGGCGGTCGCCTTCCGCGACTTCCTGTTCACCCCCGAGGGCCAGCGCGCCTGGGCCTCGGCCGGCTTCCGGCCGGTCGACCCGGACGTCGCCGCCGAGTTCCGCGCCCACATACCGCCCCCGGCCAAGCTGTGGACCATAGAAGCCCCGGGTGGCGGGGGCCAGGTCAACAGCGAGCTGTTCACCGCCGACACCGGCGCCATCGCGGTCATCTACGAGAACGCGACCAGGTAGTCGGGTGAACTGAAGCACACGGAATACTGGATCAACGTGACTGAGAGCAGTAGCGGCGACGCCGGGGCGAAACCCGGCGTCGGCCTCGCAGACGGACAGCCACGCTCCCGGCGCTCGCCGCTGGCGTGGCTGCGGGTGAGCGGTTCGGTCGGCCCGCTCGGGATCGCCACCACGGTGCTGTGGCTGAGCATCATCGTGCTGCTGCCGCTCGCGGCGCTGACGCTCACCTCGTTCGAGAACGGGTGGTCGGGCTTCGTGGACGCGGTCACCGCGCCCGCGGCCGTGGACGCGTTGCGCATCACCGTCACCGTGTCGGTGGTGGTCGCGCTGATCAACGTCGTGATGGGCACCCTGATCGCCTGGGTGCTCGTCCGCGACGACTTCCCCGGCAAGGGCGCGGTCAACGCGCTGATCGATCTGCCCTTCGCGCTGCCGACCATCGTGGCCAGCATCGTGCTGCTGTCGCTGTACGGCCCGCAGAGCCCGGTGAACATCCACCTCAACGCCACCCAGCCCGGCCTGGTGGTGGCGCTGGCCTTCGTGACGCTGCCGTTCGTGGTGCGCTCGGTGCAGCCGGTGCTCATCGAGGCCGATCGGGAGGTCGAGCAGGCGGCGCTGTCGCTCGGCGCGAGCAACTGGGTCACCTTCCGGCGGATCATCCTGCCCGCGCTGACCCCGGCCATCATCAGCGGCGGCGGCCTGGCCTTCGCCCGTGCCATCGGCGAGTACGGCTCGGTGGTGCTCATCGGCGGAGCCATCCCGCGCAAGACCGAGGTGGCCTCCCAGTACATCCAGAAGCAGATCGAGATCGACCGGCCGGTCAACGCCGCCGCGGTCTCGGTGGCCCTGCTGGTGATCGCGTTCGCGACGCTGCTGGTGCTGCGCTTCCTGGCCGATCGCTCCGCGCGCAAGGAACAGTCGAGCTGATGAAGGTCTCCCCACTCACCCGGCTGTCCTTGCGCACGGTGGCGCTGGGCTATCTGTTCGTGCTGCTGGTGCTGCCGCTGCTGATCATCCTGTGGCGCACCTTCGAGAACGGCATCGGCGCGTTCGTCGACTCGATCACCACGCCCGCCGCCATCTCCGCGTTGCAGCTGTCGCTGCTGATCGTGGCGATCGTGGTGCCGTTGAACGTGGTCTTCGGCGTGATCACCGCGCTGGCGTTGGTGCGCGGCCGCTTCCCCGGCCGCAATCTCATCCAGGGCATCGTCGACCTGCCGTTCGCGGTCTCGCCGGTGGTCGTCGGTGTCGCCCTGATCCTGCTGTGGGGTGCCGGCGGCTGGTTCGGTGGCCTGGAGTCGCTGGGCTTCAAGGTCATCTTCAGCCTGCCCGGCATGGTCATCGCGACCATCTTCGTGACATTGCCGTTCGTGGTGCGCGAGGTCGAGCCGGTGCTGCACGAGATCGGCGACGACCAGGAGCAGGCGGCCGCGACGCTGGGCGCCTCCAAGTGGCAGACCTTCTGGCGCATCACCCTGCCGGCGATCCGCTGGGGTCTGACCTACGGCGTCGTGCTCACCGTGGCCCGCGCGCTGGGCGAGTTCGGCGCGGTCATCATGGTGTCCTCCGCGCTGCCAGGCAAGTCGCTGACGCTGACCCTGCTGGTGCACGGTCGCTACATCAACGACCACAACACCTTCGGCGCGTACAGCGCCGCCACCTTGCTGATGGCCATCGCCCTGGTGGTGCTGCTGCTGATGACCGTTCTCGAACGCAAGCGGGACGCCAAGTGACCGCCCGCCCCGGAGGCAACAAATGATTACCGTGACCAATGCCCGCAAGAACTACGGCAGTTTCGCCGCGCTCGACGACGTCACCATCGACATCCCCTCCGGTGAGCTGACCGCGCTGCTCGGCCCGTCCGGCTCGGGCAAGTCGACCCTGTTGCGCTCGATCGCCGGCCTGGAGTCCCTGGACGACGGCGTGGTGATGATCGCGGGCAAGGACGTCACCCGGGTCGCCCCGCAGAAACGCGACATCGGCTTCGTCTTCCAGCACTACGCCGCCTTCAAGCACATGACGGTGCGCGACAACGTGGCCTTCGGCCTGAAGATCCGCAAGCGGCCCAAGGCCGAGATCGCCAAGCGGGTGGACGAGCTGCTCGGCATCGTCGGCCTGGACGGCTTCCAGCACCGCTACCCGGCGCAGCTGTCCGGCGGCCAGCGCCAGCGCATGGCCCTGGCCCGCGCGCTCGCGGTGGACCCGCAGGTGCTGCTGCTCGACGAGCCTTTCGGCGCGCTCGACGCCAAGGTGCGCGCCGACCTGCGCACCTGGCTGCGCAGGCTGCACGAGGAAGTGCACGTGACGACCGTGCTCGTCACCCACGACCAGGAGGAGGCGCTCGACGTCGCCGATCGGATCGCGGTGATGAACAAGGGCCGCATCGAGCAGATCGGCACCCCCGAGGACGTCTACGACCGGCCCGCGAACGAGTTCGTCATGTCCTTCCTCGGCGACGTCGCCCGGCTCAACGGCCACATGGTGCGCCCGCACGACATCCGCGTCGGACGCGACCCCAGCATGGCGCTGGCCGCCGACGAGGGCACGGCCGAGTCCGCCGGGGTCACCCGCGCCACCGTCGAGCGCGTGGTGCGCCTCGGCTTCGAGGTGCGCGTGGAACTGCGCAACGCCGCCACCGGCGACCTGTTCTCGGCCCAGGTCACCCGCGGTGACGCCGAAGCGCTGCGGCTGCAGGAGGGGGAGACGGTGTACGCGCGGGCAACCCGGATTCCGCAGCTGCCGACGCAGGCCCCGGTCGTGGGGGCGTCACCAGCGGCCGCCGAGTCCGCCCCCTCCGAGAGCACCGCGCCTGACGCCGCGGTGACGGACGCCGAGTCGGCGGCCACGACCTCCGCCGAGAACGCCGAGCCCACCCCTGCCCCCGCCGAGGGGGCCGGGGAGACGGCGAAGGGCGCCGCCACCGAGTCCGGCGCGTCGACCACGACGTAGGCCGGCGGCCGCGCGAGGCGTCAGCGGGCGGTGAACCCGCCGTCGACCGCGAGCGCCGCACCGGTGACGAAGCTCGCCTCACGACTGAGCAGATGGGCGCAGAACGAGGCGATCTCCTCCGGTGTGGCGATTCGCCCGATGGGGTGCAGGGCGGTGACCGCCGCCTCGCCCTCCGGGGTGGCCCCCATCGAGGAGCGGAACGCCGGCGTGTCCACCGCGCCCGACACCAGCGCGTTGACCCGTACCCCTCGCGGCGCCGATTCCAGCGCGACGGCCCTGGTCAGTCCCACCACCCCGTGCTTGGCCGCCACGTAAGGGGCCACCGATCCCATGCCGACCACCCCCAGATTCGAGGCGTTGTTGAGGATCGCGCCGCCCCCGGACTCGGCCAGTGCGGGCACCTGGTGGCGCAGTCCGTAGAAGACGGCGGTGAGGTTGACTTCCAGATCCGCGCGCCAGCCCGCCTCGTCGATCTCCTCGACCGTTCCGAACGAGCGCACCGCGCCCGCGTTGTTGAACGCCGCGTCCAGCCGCCCGTATTCGCCGACGGCCGCCTCGGTCAGCCGGGCCACGTCGCGCTCCACCGTCACATCGGTGGGGACGAACAGCGCCAGGCCGCCGGCCGCGCGGATCTCCTCGGCGACCTGCTCACCGGCCTGTCTCCCGCGTGATCCGAGGACCACGGCGGCGCCCTCGGCGGCCAGTCGCCGTGCGACCGCCCTGCCCACTCCAGAGCTCGCGCCCGTGATCACCGCGACCTGTCCCGCGAAGCGTGTCGACATTCTCGCCACTTCCTCTCCCGTGCCACATCTTTCGTTGCGACGACCGGTGCCGTCGCCTCCAGTGAAGTCGGCGGGCGCGGTGCGCGCTGGCGGGATTCGGACCTTCAGTTGATGTGTCATGTGATCGGAGTTCCGGGGTGGGCCGAGCTGGATCGGCGGCGAGTTAGTGAAACCGGCAGTTCTGGGTATTCCGGTGAGAACCGGCCGCGAAGCGCCGTGGGGCGATCTTGGTGACACCCTGTTTTCGCAGGTAGGGGCGGTATCGGCGGTCGCCGAACGGGCCAGGGTTGACCTACCCGCCAGTAGCTGTAACTATTGGAAACAGTTATTCGGATACCGAGGAGAGGCGATGACGACGATGTCGAAAGCCGTGACGCCCGAGATCGACCCCGATGTCGAGAAGGCGCAGGAGTACGCCGCCAAGCTGCTGCTGCTGTCCGAGGGCTCGGTGAACCGGCACTTCGACCCCTTCACCGACATCGACTGGGACAACCCGGATTTCGCCGCCACGGCCGGCGAGGACCGCTGGATCCTTCCCGTCTCGGCCGACCCGCTCGGCAGGCATCCGTGGTACAAGGCGCTGCCGAAGGAACGGCAGATCGAGATCGGCAAGTATCGCCAGGCCAACATCGCCAAGGTGGGCCTGCAGTTCGAGTCGATCCTCATCAGCGGCATGGTCATCCACAACTTCGGCCTGCCCAACGGCTCGCCGGAGTTCCGGTACTGCTCCCACGAGATGATCGAGGAGCACAACCACACCCTGATGTTCCAGGAGATGGTCAATCGCATCGGCATGGACGTGCCCGGTATGGGCCCGCTGGTCAGGAAGTTCAAGTACCTGGCCGCGCCGGTCGCCGCGCTCGCGCCGAATCTGTTCTTCATGGCGGTGCTCGCGGGCGAGGAGCCGATCGATCACATCCAGAAGCAGATCCTGCGCTCCGGCGAGGAGGTGCACCCGATCATGCTCGGCGTCATGTCGATCCACGTCGCCGAGGAGGCCAGGCACATCTCCTTCGCGCACGAGTTCCTGGAGCGGCACGTGCCCGAGGTCGGCCGCGCGAACAAGTTCGTGCTCTCGCTGGCTATGCCGACGATCATGTTCATCCTCGGCCGCGCCATCGCCACCCCGCCGAAGTCCTTCTTCCGTGAGTTCGACATCCCGGAGAAGGTGCGCAAGGAGCTGTTCTACGGCTCCGAGGAGGCGCGGCAGACCTTCAGCGACTACTTCGTCGACGTGCGCGCGCTGGCGGACAAGCTCGGGCTGATGAATCCGGTCGCCAAGCGGGTGTGGAAGCTGTTCGGCATCGACGGCCCGGCCAGCCGCTACCGCTCGGAGCCGCTGCGCGCGGCCGAAGCCGTCTGAACGGCGGGCGGTTCCAGCGATGCCCTACGTCGTCACCCAATCCTGTTGCAGTGACGCCTCGTGCGTCTACGCCTGCCCGGTCAACTGCATCCACCCGACGCCCGACGAGCCGGATTTCGCCACCGCGGAAATGCTCTACGTCGACCCGGCCGCGTGCGTCGACTGCGGCGCCTGCGCCACCGCCTGCCCGGTCGACGCCATCACCTCCTCGAAGAAGCTGACCGAGGCACAGCTGCCGTTCGTGGAGATCAACGCCGCGTTCTACCGGCAGCAACGCCCGCGCCCACTGCTGGCGCGCCCGGTGCCCGCGCCGAGGATCGACACCAGACGCGGGCCGCTGCGAGTGGCGATCGTGGGCTCGGGGCCGTCGGCCATGTACGCCGCCGACGAGTTGCTCACCCAGCCCGACGTCTCGGTCACCGTGTTCGACCGGCTGACGGTGCCCTACGGCCTCGCCCGCTTCGGCGTCGCGCCCGATCACGCCAGGACCCGCCAGGTGGCCAGGCTCTTCGATGTCATGTCCGCCCAGCCCGGCTTCGGCTCGTATCTCGATGTCGAAGTGGGCGAGCACATCTCGCACGAAGAACTGCTCGAGCACTTCCACGCGGTGATCTACGCGGTCGGCGCGTCCACCGATCGCAAGCTCGGCATTCCGGGGGAGGGATTGCCCGGCAACGTCTCCGCCACCGACATCGTCGCCTGGTACAACGGCCATCCCGACCACGCGGGCGACCGGGTCGACCTGACGCATCGGCGCGCGGTGATCGTCGGCAACGGCAATGTCGCCCTCGACGTGGCCCGCCTGCTGACCACCGACCCGGAGCTGCTCGCCCGCACCGACATCGCCGAGCACGCGCTGACCGCCCTGCGGGAGAGCGAGATCGAGGAGGTGGTGGTGCTCGGCAGGCGCGGTCCGGCCGAAAGCGCCTTCACCGTGCCGGAATTCGTCGGTCTGCTCGGCGCGGACGTGGACATCGTGGTCGAGGGCGAGATCCCGGCGATCACCCCCGGCCTGCCGTTCGAGACCGAGCAGAAGCTCCGCCTGCTGCACCAGGTGGCCGACCGGCCGGTGGGCGAGCGCAAGCGCATCGTCTTCCGCTACCAGGCCGTCCCCGCGCGGGTGCTCGGCACCGATCGCGTGACCGGCCTCGAGATCGCCAGGACCGAACTCGGCACCGATCCCGACGGCCGCGTGATCGCCACCCCCACCGGCGAGACCGAGCGCGTCGACGCCGGGCTGGTCCTGACCTCGGTCGGCTATCGCGGGGTGCCGCTCAGGGGTGTGCCCTTCGACGACCGGGCCGGTGTGGTCCCCAATCACGAGGGGCGCGTGCTCGACGGCGGCGCCGCCTTCCCCGGCACCTATGTGACCGGCTGGATCAAGCGCGGCCCGACCGGATTCATCGGCACCAACAAGTCCTGCGCGCAGCAGACGGTGCGGCGGCTGGCCGACGACTGGAACGCCGGACTGCTCGCCGAACCCCGCTTCGGGGCGCGCGAATTCGACCGGCTGGTGCGCACGCGCCGGCCTCGGGTGCGGGCGGGCGGGGCCGCCGCGCGTCTCGCCGCGGAGACGGGGCCGCTGCGGCGGCTGCTGGCCAGGATCTGAGAGCGAGCGGGCACCCGCCCGCCTGCTGGGCCGGGCGGGGGGGCGGCAAAGGGGGGGGGGGCCCCGCCCCCGGTAAGGGGACCCCCCGGCCGGGGGGTGGGGGGGGTTTATGGGGACGGGGTTTTGGGGGGTTAAAAATAGCCCAGCCGGAAATT
>NZ_JARWRU010000934.1 GCF_029867845.1 Nocardia farcinica
GGGGGGGGGGGGCGTTCCCTCGGCGGGGGCGGGCCAGGGGGCGGGGTCACACAGCACCGCGGCGGCGGTATGTCCTCGGGGGGGGGGGGCGATTTCGGTCACGAGGCATTCGGCGGCTCTGGCCACCAGGTCGGCGGCGGCGTGGACGGAGCCGTCCTCGGCCAGCAGGCCGACCGGGTCGCCGACTCTTGACACGAAGTCCTCCAACAGCGCGCCCCGGGCTCCCGGCGCGGTGGAGTCGGCGAAAACCGCTGCGCCATCACTCTTCAGCAGCAGCGCGCTGCGATGGGACAGCACCAGATCGCCCCCGTGCGCGCCCGCGCCGCGTGTTCCGCCTCCGGTGGCGACCGCGACCGACCCGCCCGACCCGATGGTGATGCCGAGCGCCTGAAGCTTCGTCATGTGAACCTCTCGGAGACTGGATGATCCGCTCGGGATCGTGGGCTGACCGATTTCGCGTGGAGCAGTTGTCGCTGGCGCAGTTGTCGCTGGGGTTCGGTTGTCGCTGGGGTTCGGTTGTCGTGTCGAGCAGGGGGGAGCCGGACTGTCACCCATGTCGGTTGCTGATACGCCGCCGTTACGCGGTCCGGCGGCATTAGGGGAAATTCCCCTAATGCGGAGCGGTCCCCTAGTGCGTTCGCACGACGGATAGCGGGGCGTTTCCCCGTTCCGCCGTAACACTTCGGCTACCTAGCGTGACAGCTATTCCAACGAGTGCGGAACACTTCGCTCCCGCCCATCCTCAGGAGACGATGCGGATGACCCCCAACGCGATTCTCGAATTCATTCTCGGCCTGCTGCGCGACCGCGAGGCGGCCGTCGGCTACTGCGCTGACCCACAGGCCGCCCTCGCCGCGGCAGGCCTGTGCGAGGTCACCCCGGAGGACATCGCCGCCGTGGCCCCCATGGTCGCCGAATCGGCCCTGGTCTCCGGCGGATGCCAGCTCTCCGCCATCGTCGCCGCGGGCGCCACTCCCGCCGCGGCCGCGGGCGCGGCGGTAGCCGGAGCCGCGGCGAGCGCGGGCATCGACGCCGCCACCGGAGCCGCCGCCGACCTCGGCCTCGGCGCGGGTGCGGGCCTCGACCTGGGCGCGGGTGCGGGCCTCGACTCGGGAGCCGGCGTCGGCCTCGACACGGGTCTCGGAGCAGGGCTGGATCTCGGTCTCGGCGCGGCCGCCGACCTCGGCCTCGACCTCGGCGCGGGCCTGCGAGCCGGAGCGGACCTCGCCGCAGGTCTGGGCGCAGG
>NZ_JARWRU010000935.1 GCF_029867845.1 Nocardia farcinica
GCCATGCCGCCGCTGCGGATTCCCGACTTCCACATGTCCTCGGTGAGCCTGGCCAAGTGAGAACGACCGAACGAACCGGAGCCGACCGAGCCGGGGCCGACACGGAGTCGCGGGCGGTCAGAACGGCCTGCTGACCTCGTAGACGCCGTCGTCGCTGGTGACGGTCACCGACACCGACATCGGCTGGCCGGACACCGTGACCGAGCAGGTGAAGCGGACGCCGGTCACCACCGGCTGGCCCGCCGGGCAGCTCGCGTCGGCGACCTCGGTCAGCCCGTAGGAGCCGGTCAGCACGGTGACCACGCCGTCCTGCACGGACGCCTGGTCGAGGGTGTCGATCTCCGCGGCGACCGTGGTGACCGGCGCGACCGGGGCCTCAGGGGCCTCGGTCGGGACCGTGATCTCGAGCTGTTCGGGAATCTGCCCGGCCGGCGCGGCGGCCACCGGCGAGGAGGTGAGCTGGGTGCTGCCGCGGGGGGACTCGCTCATGGTGCTCTCCCGCAGATTCACCACCACGAGACCGGCGATGACGCCTGCCACCGCGATGGCGACCGCCGCCACGATGGCGGCTACCAGCACGGAGGCCCACCCGCCGTCGGTGTGCTCGGGCTCGGGCGCTTCGGCGACCGGGTAGGGCTGTGACGCCCTCGGTGGCCGCGTCGGTGCTGTCATGAAGGGTTCCTCCCGCCGGGGCGGGGACGCGACCTCGTGTCCGCCTGGGGACCACCCCGGTTCTGCCCGTCGAAGGATAGCCGAGACCCCCGCCCGGGGGCGGCCGTGGGCCGGAATCCGTCTGCCCGGCTTGCCGATTCCGGGCGCCCCGGGCCGATCCGGGATCAGGACGCCGGGGTGATCTCCAGGCCGACGGTCCCCGCCTTGCCTCGGCGCAGGTTGCTGCCGACCAGGGCGATCCAGGCGAGCAGCTTGTACTTGCGCTTCAACAGGGTTCGCACGTGTTCGGTGCCCTCGGCGTCGAGGACGCGCGCGGTCGCCTCGACGGGCTGCCCGGACAGCTTCTTGCCCCGCGCGTCACACGCCTGCACCAGGACCCTCGGATTGCGCTTCAGCCGCTTGACCTTCCAACTGTCGGTCACCGTCCACATGTACAGCTTGCCGCCGTCGGCGACCGCCCACAGCGGCGTGCCGACCGGCGTGCCGTCCTTGCGATAGGTCGTGAGCATCACGTAGTCGGCGGTCGCGGCTTCCCCGAAAGCGTTGGTCATGACCGCAGCCTATGCGGTTCGGTCCGGTAGGGCAGGTTCTGGGCAGGACGGGTTCGGTCGGGCGGGCAGATTCAATCGGGCAGGGAATACTCACCCGCTTCCAGCCGGGCGAGCAGGCGGCCGGTCCAGTCGGTCAGGTTGTCGAACACCCCGCTCCACAGTTCCAGCAGGTCGGTGGCGTGCGGAGTCTCGTGGCGGCCGGGGAATCGCGGGATCATGGCGAGCAGTTCCTCGCGCACCCGCGCGGCGTTGCGCTGTTGTTCACGCAGCAGCGCGATCACGTGCGCGCGGGGCAGCGCGTCCATGAACGC
Source organism: Nocardia farcinica (assembly GCF_029867845.1). Classification (GTDB taxonomy): domain Bacteria; phylum Actinomycetota; class Actinomycetes; order Mycobacteriales; family Mycobacteriaceae; genus Nocardia; species Nocardia farcinica_A. The sequence goes on from NZ_JARWRU010000935.1 coordinate 1,535, forward strand.
GATGCCGGCGCCGAGTTCCTCCATGTCGACGCTGACCAGCGCCTTGTCCATGAGCCGGTGGAACTCGGCCTCCCCCTCGGCGGTGAGCTCGTAGAGCGTGCGGCCCGGGCCCTCCTCGCTGCGCTCGGTCCCCGCCTCCCGCAGCCTGCCTTCGGCACACAACTGCTTGAGCGCGTGGTAGATCGAACCCGGCTTGACGCTGGTCCAGGTCTCGGCCCGCCAGGACAGCAGTTCGCGGCGCACCGCGTATCCGTGCGCGGGCCCCTGCCGGCGCAACACCCCGAGGACGAGCAGGCGCACCACCGACACGACAGCTCCTTTCGACGGACCGAGCGTACCGGACGGTACTCAAACTTGACTTCCGCGCGACGCGACGTAGGTTCGGTATTCAAAGTTGACTACCATCCTCGACCACCCCCCTCGACCATCAGCCGTCTCGACAACCAGCTGCTTCGACCACCAGCCGCCAGAAAGGGCTACCCCGATGCACGACTCCCCCGTGCCCGTCCTCTGGACCTCCAACCCCGCCGCCACCCTCGGCTTCTACCGGGCGCTCGGCTACACCGTGACCCACGAGCAGACCAGACCCTACGTCTACCTGTGCGTCGAGCTCGACGGCTGCAACGTGCACTTCAGCCCGGCCCCGCGCGAGGTCGCGGTTCCGCTGGAGACGGTGCGCGCGCTGGTGATGGTCGACGATGTCGCCGCGCGCCACCGGGGATTCAGCGAGGGCATGCGCGCCGCCTACGGCAAGGTCACGATCACGGGCTGCCCGCGCATCACCCGCTTCCGCCCCGGCCAGTCCCGATTCAGTCTCGTCGACCCCGACGGCAACACCCTGCTGTTCATCCAGCGCGACGAGCCGCCGAAGGTGGAATACGGCGGCTCGGCGGCACTGGAGGGCCTGGCCGCGGCGATCGACAACGCGCGCATCCTGCGCGACTTCAAAGAGGACGACAAGGCCGCGGCGCGCGTGCTCGAGGTCGGCCTCGGCCGCTACCGCGAGAGCGCCCCCGCCGCCGAACGGGCGAAGGCGCTGGCCATGCTGGCCGAGATCGCCGTCGCCGCCGGCGATTCCGAACGCGCCGACCAGCTGCGCGCGGAGGTCTCGACCATGGAGCTCACCGACGAGCAGCGCGCCGCGGTCGCCGCGGAACTGCGGGCGGGCGAGGAGGTGCAACACTGGCTCGAATCACGGTGACACTCTCGCACCGATGCATCGACACGCCGGACGACATTGACATTCCCCGGCATCGATCCACTACCGTCGCCGGCGACACACGGCCTCTGCGTTCCATTCGGAGACCACGACCGGCCCGACCGGACAACGGCGTCCGCCCGGCCGGAACGTTCGATGAACCACGTCACCGCATCCCGTCGGCAGATCACCGCACCGGCGGTCGACGAAGGGCATATTCCGTGGGCAGCAGCAATTTCGCGTACACCGGGTGCGACAACCTGGAAGTCATGGCGCGCGCGGTCAACTACAACACCTTCCTGGTCGACATCGTCGACCGGCGGTTGCCCGCCGACGGCGCCGCGGCCGACCTGCGGGTCCTCGATTTCGGCGCGGGCTCGGGCACCTACGCCGACATGCTCGCCGAGCGCGGGATCGCGCCGGAATGCCTCGAGCCCGACGAGGAGTTGCAGCATGTGCTGCGCGCCAAGGGCTACAAGGTCGTCGATTTCGACGCCGCCGATCCCAGCGAGACCGAGCAGTACGACCTCATCTACACCTTCAACGTCCTCGAGCACATCAAGGACGACCAGTCGGCCGCCGAGCAGCTGGCCTCGCTGCTGCGGCCCGGCGGCACCCTGGTCGTCTACGTGCCCGCCATGGAGATCCTGTTCTCCGCCATGGACCACAAGGTCTGCCACTACCGCCGCTACCGGCGCACCCAGCTGAACCGCGTCCTGCGCAACGCCGGACTCGACATCGACCGGTCCCGCTACTGCGACCCGATCGGGTTCTTCGCCACCCTGGCCTACAAGCTGGTCGGCTCCGGTGACGGCGACCTGAACCCGCGCTCGATCGAACTCTACGATCGCGCCGTCTTCCCGCTCAGCCGGGCGATGCAGCCGTTGACGGGCCGGATGTTCGGCAAGAACGTGCTGGCGGTCGCCACCAAGCCCTGACCTCCGGCGCACGCGGGTCGCACGCGCGGGCCGCCGACCGCGTCGACATCGACGACGCCTGCGCCCGCCCGGACCCGCACCGCGGATCTGCCGTTCAGCGCCGCGTCAGCACCCGCGGCCCCGCCTCGGTGATGGCGACGGTGTGCTCGGAGTGGGCCGTGCGCGATCCGTCCGCCGAGCGCACCGTCCAGCCGTCGGCGTCGTCGATGTAGACGCGGTCGGTGGTGGCGGCGAACCACGGCTCCAGCGCCAGCACCAGCCCGGGCCGCAGGCGCAGACCACGACCAGCCCGGCCGGTGTTGGACACATGCGGGTCCTCGTGCATGGTCCGGCCGACGCCGTGCCCGCCGAACTGGGTGTTCACCGGGTAGCCGTAGGCCGCGGCCACCGCGCCGATGGCGGCGGAGATGTCGCCGAGCTTGTTGCCGGGGACCGCGGCCTCGACGGCGGCGGCCAGCGCTTCCTCGGTCGCCCGCACGAGTCGCAGATCCTCCTCGGCGGCGGCGCCGACGACAGTGGTGATCGCGGCGTCGGCCACCCAGCCGTCGATGGAGACGGCCAGGTCCATGGACAGCACGTCGCCGTCGCCGAGCGGGTAGTCGAACGGCCTGCCGTGCAGCACGGCGTCGTTCACCGACAGGCAGATGGTGTAGCCGAACGGGCCGCGCCCGAACGAGGGCGCGTAGTCGACATAGCAGGACACCGCGCCGCGTTCGCGGATGCGTTTGCGCACATGGTCTTCCAGATCGAGCAGGTTGACCCCGACCCGCGCACGCTCGCGCAGTTCGGCGAGCACCTCGGCGACGAAGGCGCCCGTCACCGCCATCCGATCGATCTCGCGCGGGGTCTTCGACTCGAGCATGCACACCCTCCGGTTCGGTATTTTAATACCACTGTAGCGGTATCGGTATTTTTATACCAATCCGCTGCTTGTGGCGGGTCCGAGCGGCGGCCTACCCTGGTCGGCATGGTCCGTCTCCCGTTGACCCCCGCTCAGATCGAAGCCGGGCGCCGCCTCGGCGCCCGGCTGCGGACCGCGCGTGCCGAACGCGATCTCGCCGATGTGGCAGGCGCGGCGGGCATCTCGCCGGAAACGCTGCGCAAGATCGAGACCGGCAGGCTGCCCTCCCCCGCCTTCGGCACGGTCGTCGCGCTGAGCCGGGCGCTGAGCCTGCCGCTCGAGGAACTGGCCGAGGTGTACCGCTCGGCGGGCCTGGCCGAATCCGCCTGAGCCGTCCGCCCGCCGGGGTGGAGCGCCTGCGTCCGCACCCGGCGCGAAGCCGGGAACCCGGCGGCCGGAAACTCGTCCCACCTGGGTGAACTCGGCCACAAAGGCAGCTCCCCGGCGCATCCGCGGCAAACGCGATCCTTACCTTGGACGTATGTCCGAGAGCAGCGAGGCGTCCGCCTATTTCCGCCGCGTGGGGCCGAACACGTTCGACCCCACGGCCCACACGACGGGAGCGTGGACCGCCGACGAGCAACACTTCAGCCCGGTCGCCGGGTTGCTCGTCCACGAGATCCAGCGCCTGCGGACCGCCGAGCAGCGCCCGGCGATGGCGATCAGCCGGGTCACCTTCGACATCCTCGGCCGGGTCCCGGTCGGCGAGTTCGAGGTCGAGGCACGGGTGGTGCGTCCTGGACGGACCATCGAACTGGTGGAGGCCACCGCCTTCGCCGGTGGGCGCGCCGCGGTGACCGCCCGGGTGTGGCTGATGGTCACCGGCGACACCTCCACCGTGGCAGGCGGCGCCACCGAGCCGCTGCCCGCGCCCGAGACCCGGCCCCGATGGGCGATGGATTCGCTGTGGCCCGGCGGTTTCATCGCCTCGCTCGACGTGCGCTCCATCGGCGAGTACCGGCCGGGGCGGGCCGCCACCTGGGTGCGCACCGAGGTGAACCTGGTCGAGGGTGAGCCCACCGACGAGGTCACCGCCTTCCTCGCGCTGGTCGACACCGCCAACGGCATCGCCTCCAGGGAGAAGCCATCGGAATGGATGTATCCCAATCTGGATCTGAGCATCCATCTGCACCGGCAGCCGGAGGGCCGCTGGGTGGGCCTCGACACCACAGTGGTGTTCGGCGGCACCGGCCAGGGGCTGACCTCCACCGTGCTGCACGATGTCACGGGCCCGGTCGGCCACGCGCAGCAGATCCTCACCGTCCGCCCGCAGCCGGGTGAGTGGCCGCCCGCCCGCTGACCCGATCAGGGCCGACTCGGGTGGTGGGGGGCGGGAGATATTCCGTTGCTCGCCCGTCGCGACGGGCGTAGCGTCGCGTGGCGTTTGCCGACCGGAAGGATTTTCCCGTGCACCCCCTCACCGAACGCGACATCCGTTCGTCGTTCGTCAACTGCTCCAAGGGCGAGGCCAAGCGGCTGCCGGTCCCCCGCGATCTCGCCGACCGCCCGTGGGACGAGCTGGACTTCTTCGGCTGGACCGACCCGTCCATGCCAGGGCGCTGTTACCTGGTGGCCCCCCGCGAGGACGGCCCGGTCGGCGTGGCACTGCGCTACGAGACCGGCGGCACCGGCCGCGCCCAGTTGTGCTCGATCTGCCTGACCACCCACACCGGCGGCGGTGTCTGCCTGCTCACCGCGCACAAGGCAGGCGAATCGGGGCGGCGCGGCAATTCCGTCGGCATCTACATGTGCACCGACCTGGCGTGTTCGCTGTACGCGCGCGGCAGGAAACGGCCGGCCGCGGGCAGCCGCTACCGCGAGGACCTCACCCCCGAGGAGAAGATCGAGCGCGTGCGCGACAACCTCGAGGTCTTCCTCGACCGCCTGTACAGCTGACGACGGCCGCCGGTCACCGAATCCGGCGAGCGGACCGGCGGTCACGGCGTCCAGACCGGCATCGCCCGGTCCCCCATCTCACTCTCACCGATCGGTTGCCGCGCGATGTCGTGTTCGCCGAGCACCCCGAGTTCGGCGGCCCGCACCCGCTGCCGGCCATGCTTCGGAGCACCGCTCCTTCGCGCCACCCGCCCAATTCCCGCCGGGCCGCCGTCACTCGTGCGAGCA
>NZ_JARWRU010000936.1 GCF_029867845.1 Nocardia farcinica
CAGGGCAGGGGCGGCGGACAGCCCAAGGCGGCGCAGGCGCGCGCCGCGCGGGGCGGCGCGGGCAAGCCTGCGCCGCGCAGGCGGTCGGGGGAGAGCCGGGGGACCAGTTCGGCGCGGGCCACGAGGGCCTGGGAGCCGACCTACCCGATGCCGCACGCGAACGAACGGGGAAGATACAGGTGAGTGACGGGCGACGTGCTCGACGAGCCCGGTGGAGGAGTATCAGGTGACCACGAACGATTCCGGTTCGCTGCCCTCGTCCGCGAGGATGTCGGTGATCGTCGCGGGCGGCGGCACAGCGGGACACATCGAACCGGCTCTCGCGGTCGCCGACGCGCTGCGCAGGCTCGATCCCTCGATCCAGGTGACGGCGCTCGGCACCGAACGCGGTCTGGAGACCAGGCTGGTGCCCGAGCGCGGCTACCCGCTCGAGCTGATCCCGCCGGTGCCGCTGCCGCGCAAGCCGACCCTCGACCTGCTGAAACTGCCTGCCCGGGTGCGGGCCTCGGTGCGCCGCACCCGCGCGATCATCGACGCGGTCGAGGCGGATGTGATCATCGGCTTCGGCGGCTACGTGGCGCTGCCCGCCTATCTCGCGGCGGGCCGGGGGCTGCTGCGGCGCAGGCGCGCGGTGCCGGTCATCGTGCACGAGGCCAACGCCAAGGCGGGCATCGCCAACAAGATCGGCGCGCGGGTGGCGGCGCAGGTGCTGGCCGCGGTGCCGGACTCGGGGCTGCCCGGCGCGCGCGTGGTCGGCATCCCGGTGCGCGAGTCCATCACCACGCTCGACCGTGACGGCCTGCGCAGGGAGGCCCGCGCCCATTTCGGTCTGCCCGGTGAGGGCCCGGTGCTGCTGGTGTTCGGCGGCTCGCAGGGCGCGCGCAGCCTGAACGAGGCGGTATCGGCCGCCGCGCCGCAACTGGCCGCGGCGGGCATCTCGGTGTTGCACGCGCACGGGCCGAAGAACACCCTGGAGGTGCCCGTGGCGACGGGCCAGGCGCGCTACGTGGCGGTGCCGTACCTGTCGCGGATGGACCTGGCCTATGCGGCCGCCGACGCGGTGGTGTGCCGCTCGGGTGCGATGACCGTCGCCGAGGTGTCCGCGGTGGGGCTGCCCGCGTTCTACGTGCCGCTGCCGCACGGCAACGGCGAACAGGAGTTCAACGCCCGCCCGATCGTCACGAAGGGCGGTGGCAGAATCGTTCCCGACCAGGAACTGACCCCGAAGTACGTGATCGACGAGGTGATTCCGCTGCTGCTGGACCGAACCCGGTTGACCGAGATGGGCCGTGCCGCCGCGGGCGCCGGACATCGCGACGCCGCCGACGAGGTGGCACGCATCGCCGTGCGGGCCGCGCTGTGAGCGCCGTGCACGGCACGAACGGCGCCGAGGTCCCCGCCGGGGCGAGCGCGGACGACGTGCTCGGCACCAACGCCGCGGGCGGCGCGAACGATCCGCGCTCGGCCCTGCCGCCGGAGCTGCGCCGGGTGCACATGGTCGGCATCGGCGGCGCGGGCATGTCGGGCATCGCGCGCATCCTGCTCTCGCGCGGCGGTGAGGTCTCCGGCTCCGACGCCAAGGAGAGCCGCGGTGTGCTCGCGCTGCGGGCCCGCGGCGCCCTGGTCCGCATCGGCCACGACGCGGGCGCGCTCGACCTGCTCGACGGCGGCCCCACCGCCGTGGTCACCACCTACGCCGCGATTCCCAAGACCAATCCCGAACTGGTCGAGGCCAATCGCCGCGACATCCCGGTGCTGCTGCGGCCGACCGTGCTGGCCTCGCTCATGCGCGGGCACCGCACCCTGCTGGTGTCGGGCACGCACGGCAAGACCTCGACCACCTCGATGTTGATCGTGGCCCTGCAGCACTGCGGCCTCGATCCCTCCTTCGCCGTGGGCGGCGAGCTCAACGAGGCGGGCACCAACGCCCACCACGGCACCGGCGAGGACTTCGTCGCCGAGGCCGACGAGAGCGACGGCTCGCTGTTGCAGTACGACCCCGATGTCGCGGTGGTCACCAACATCGAGTCCGACCACCTGGACTTCTTCGGCACCGACGCCGCCTACATCCAGGTCTTCGACGATTTCGCCGACCGCCTGACCGAGGGCGGGCTGCTGGTGGTCTGCCTGGACGATCCCGGCTCACGCGCGCTCGCCGAACGCGTCGGGCCCCGGCTGGCCGAGCGCGGTGTGCGCGTACTCGGTTACGGCTCCGGCGAACTCGCCGACGCCCCGGTGCCGGTGGGCGCGCGGCTGCACGACTGGGAGCCGCGCGACGTCGGGGGAGTGGCGCAGTTCCAGCTCGGCGAGGAGACCACGCCGCGTTCGCTGCGGCTGTCGGTGCCGGGCAGGCACATGGCGCTCAACGCGCTCGGCGCACTGCTGGCCGCGCGGGCCACCGGCGCCGACATCGACGAGATCATCCAGGGCCTGGAGGGTTTCGGCGGGGTGCACCGGCGCTTCCAGTTCGTCGGCAGGGAGAACGGCGTGCGCGTCTTGGACGACAACGCCCACCATCCCACCGAGGTGCGGGCGGTGCTCGGCGCCGCGGCCGCGCTGGTCGACCAGGAGGCGCGCGACGGCGCCCGCTCGCGCCGGGGCCGGGTGATCGTGGTCTTCCAGCCGCATCTCTACAGCCGCACCGCCACGTTCGCCGAGGAGTTCGGCGCCGCGCTGAGCCTGGCCGACGAGGTCGTGGTGCTCGATGTCTACGGCGCGCGCGAGGAGCCGCTGCCCGGCGTCAACGGCGCCCTGGTCGCCCAGGCGGTCACCTCGCCGGTGCACTACCAGCCGGACATGTCCCGGGTCGGCCGCCAGGTGGCCGGGCTGGCGCGTGCGGGTGACGTGGTGATCACCATGGGCGCGGGCGATGTCACGATGCTCGGCAGCCAGATCCTCGACGGCCTACGGGCACGGCCCCAGTACGGGCGGTGAGCCGGGTGCGCACCGCGGGTGAACTGCTCGGGCCCGGTGGGTTGCGACGGGTTCGCTGGTGGGCGCTGGCCGGGGTGATCGTGCTCACGGCGCTGCTGTCGATCGCATGGTTCACCCCCGCGCTGGCGGTGCGCACCATCGAGATCAACGGCATCTCGGCCATTCCCGAGGAGCAGGTGCGCGAGCGGCTCGACATCCCGGAGGGGCTGTCGCTGATGCGGATCGACACGGTGGCCATGGCCGAGCGGGTGGCCGCCATCGCCAAGGTCCGCTCGGCGAAGGTGGAGCGGGTCTATCCGTCCACCGTGCGGGTCACCGTGGACGAGCGACGCGCCGTGCTGTGGTTCGACGCGCCGGAGGGGGCGCACCTGCTCGACCGCGACGCGGTGGAGTTCGCCGTCGAACCGCCGCCGATCGGCCTGCCGCAGCTGGTCACCGACCGTCCCGGCGGCGCCGACGAGCTGACGCGCGCGGCGGTGACCGTGGTGAACGCGCTGCCCCCGGCCCTGAACATCCAGGTGGAGCAGGTTCTGGCGCGGTCGATTTCGGACATCTCGTTACGGCTGGCCGACGGACGCACGGTAATGTGGGGCGCAGCGGACGACGCCGAACGCAAGGCGGCGGTGGTGTTGCCGCTGTTGACGCGAGAGGGCACGGTGTTCGACGTTTCGAGTCCGAATCTGGTCACGGTCAAGTGATCGATTCCATCTGCGTTCCGGGGAGATTCTGTTCTCCGTCTCGGCGCGCCTGCGCGCGTATCGCGGCAGCGGCGAATAGCGTTCCGCAGCAGTCGGATACTTGACATAACACTAACCCTATGGTTGAGGTTCAGGGTTTCCGAAATGACAGGCTTGGATCGAAGGAAGGCGAGAGCCCATGACGCCCCCGCACAACTACCTTGCGGTGATCAAGGTCGTCGGTATCGGCGGCGGCGGCGTGAATGCCGTCAACCGGATGATCGAACAGGGACTCAAGGGAGTCGAGTTCATCGCGGTCAATACCGACGCGCAGGCGCTGCTGATGAGCGATGCCGACGTCAAGCTCGACGTCGGCCGTGAGCTCACCCGTGGTCTCGGAGCAGGCGCCGACCCCGAGGTCGGTCGCAAGGCGGCCGAGGACCACAAGGACGAGATCGAAGAGGTGCTCAAGGGCGCCGACATGGTCTTCGTCACCGCGGGTGAGGGCGGCGGCACCGGCACCGGCGGCGCGCCCGTCGTGGCCAGCATCGCGCGCAAGCTCGGCGCGCTGACCATCGGCGTGGTCACCCGGCCGTTCTCCTTCGAGGGCAAGCGGCGCGGCAACCAGGCCGAGGTCGGCATCAACATGCTGCGCGAGTCCTGCGACACGCTCATCGTGATCCCCAACGACCGGCTGCTGCAGCTCGGCGACGCGGCGGTCAGCCTGATGGACGCCTTCCGCTCCGCCGACGAGGTGCTGCTCAACGGTGTGCAGGGCATCACCGATCTGATCACCACCCCCGGTCTGATCAACGTCGACTTCGCCGACGTCAAGAGCGTCATGTCCGGCGCGGGCAGCGCGCTGATGGGCATCGGCTCCTCGCGGGGCGAGGGCCGTTCGGTGAAAGCGGCGGAGGCGGCGATCAACTCGCCGCTGCTCGAGGCCTCCATGGACGGCGCGCACGGCGTGCTGCTGTCGATCGCGGGCGGGTCCGACCTCGGTCTGTTCGAGATCAACGAGGCGGCCTCGCTGGTGCAGGAGGCCGCCCACATCGAGGCCAACATCATCTTCGGCACGGTCATCGACGACTCGCTCGGCGACGAGGTGCGCGTGACCGTCATCGCCGCGGGCTTCGACGGCGGCAGCCCGTCGCGGCGCAGCTTCGACGCGCCGCACACCAGGGGATCGATCGGCTCCGGCCGGGCGGGGGAGATCAGCAGCCGCGCGGGCGAGCTGTCCTCCTCGTCGGCCCCTGCCAGGAGTTCCGAGCCGATGAGCGGGGCCTCGGCCTCGGCGTCCTCCTCGGCGGGCTCGCTCGGCTCGGGGCGGGGCGCTGTCCCGAACTACCGCGACACCGACCGTATGCGGCCGACCGAGCCGACCGTCGCGCACAACAGCCGCTCGCACATCCAGGACGCCGATCCCGACGACGACGTGGACGTGCCGGACTTCATGCGCCGCTGACACGCGCCGCGCCGCCGGTCGTGGCGGCGCACCCCGCGTCGTGGTGAGACCGACGGGCCCGTGGCCGTGCCTGCCGGCAGGCGCGGGCCGCTGACCTGCGTGCCCGCGAACGTTGGTGCGGGCACGCTCGCACGGCTACTACGCTCGGAACCATGACCGCTCCCACGCTGACCGTCCGCCGGGTCACCACCACGCGTGCCGGTGGCTGCTCCGCGCCGCCGTACGACACGTTCAACCTCGGCGACCATGTGGGCGACGACCCGGAAGCCGTGCGGCGCAACCGTCTCCGGCTGGCCGAGGGCATCGGCCTCGCGCCGGATCGGCTGGTCTGGATGGAGCAGATCCACGGCCGCAACGTCGAGGTGGTCGACGGCCCGCGCGCCGAGCCGGTGCCGGCCACCGATGCGCTGGTCACCACCGTGCCCGGTCTGGCGCTGGTCGTGCTGACCGCCGACTGCGTGCCGGTGCTGCTGTCCGACGACGAGGCGGGCGTGATCGCCGCCGTCCACGCGGGCCGCATCGGCGCCCGCATCGGCATCGTGCCGCGCGTGCTGGACACCATGCTCTCCCTCGGCGCCCGTCCCGAACGCATCGGGGCCTTCCTCGGCCCGGCCGCCTCGGGCAGGCAGTACGAGGTGCCCGCCGCCATGCGCGCCGACGTGGAGGCCCACCTGCCCGGCAGCGCCACCACCACGGTGCGCGGAACGCCCGGACTCGACCTGCGCGCGGGTATCCGACGCCAGCTCGTCGAGGCGGGCGTGGGCGGCGTCGCCGAGGACC
>NZ_JARWRU010000937.1 GCF_029867845.1 Nocardia farcinica
GGATCCCGGCGCGGGTGCACCCGCCCCCCCCACTCCTTCCCCTCCTGCGCGTGTTCGACGGGCGACGCCCCCGCGGCGGGGGGGGCGGGGGCGGGCGCGCTGCCGGGCGGCGGCAGGGTGCTGTCGAGCACGCCGTGCGCCGACACCCGCAGCAGCCCGGTCAGCGCGCGCACCGGAATGGAGACCTGATGGTCGGAGATGGAGCCGATCGCGCTGAGCGCCGAGGCCGCCAGCACCACCCGGTCGCGCTCGTCCACCTCGGGCCGGTCCTCGGCCAGCAGCTCGCACAGCACGTTCTGGCCGTCGGCGAGCTTGCGCATCATGGCGCGATAGTCCTCGGGCTCGAGGTAGCGGCTCTGCCAGCGCAGCAGCGCCGCTCCCCTGCGGTTGGCGACGGCGCGGTCGATCAGCGCGTCGACGACGTGTTCCAGGCGGGTTCGCGCGGGCGCGGCACGCAGGGCGGGCGGCAGCGTCACCGCCTCCTCGCACAGCGCGCTCAGCCGCAGCGCCTCCTCCCGGAACAGCGCGTACTTGCTCGGGTAGTGGCGGTAGAGCGCGGTGGAACTGATGTCGAGGCGGGAGGCGATGTCCTCCATGCTGACGCCGTGATACCCGAGCTGTCCGAATGCCTCGGCGGAGGCGGCGGCGATCTGCGCGCGACGGTTTCTCGGCCGTTTGCGGACCACGCGTTCGGCAGCCTCACCGCGACTTGCCGTGCCGCCGGCTGAGCGGCGCTTGTGCGCGTCCATTCGGCGATGGTATCCCAATCGGCTGCTTGGTAGTGGTCTCCCGGGAGTCCCTGATCAGAACTGAATCAATAGTCACAAAGGACCGTAACAACGGTGTTCTTCTGCGCGATCCAAAATATCAGGGCCGGAATATTCGTTAACATTACTGAGCATTCGCGGCAGCCGTGCGGCGAGTCGGGTGGCCGGAGAGGTCAGTGCGCGCTCACCGGACGGCCGAACAGCGTGATCTCCATCAGCCTGCGCACCCGCAGCTGGGAGGCGATCGGCTCGGCGCCGAAGGAACGGCCGAGATCGACCACGAGCGCGAAGGCCGCGTGCACGAGGAAACGGGTCTCGGCAGCCGTGAGGTCGCCACGCACGTCGCGCACCAGCTTGGCCCACTCGTCCACGTTCAGTCGCTGGATGTTGCGCAGCACAGCGCGCTCCTCGGCGGGCACGTGCTGGAACTCGGTGTAGTAGACGAAGGTCAGCGCCCGTTCGGCGAACGAGCCCGCGACATAGCGCTCGATCAGCACGCTCATGGCCGCCTCCGGGCTCGGCGCGGACGCCACGGCGGGGCCGATCGCCGCCGACACCCGGTCGGCCGCCCGGCGGAACGCGGCGGCGAGCAGATCCGCCTTGCCGCGATAGAACCGGTAGACCGCGGAGGCGGCGGAAAGCCCTGCGGCGGTGGCGATCTCCTCCACGCTCACGTTCGGGTAGCCGCGCTCGTGGAACAGCTCGACGGCCTTGCGCAGCAGCAGCTCGTGCTTGAACGACTCGGGGATGTCCGCGGCCGCCGCCGGGGCGGGGTCGGGGGGGGGGGGGGGGGGCGCGGGCGGGGCCCCCGGGGCGGCCCCCCCGGGGGGGGGCAGGGGCCCCGGCGGGGGGGGGGGGGGGGGGGGGGGGGGGGGGGGGGGGGGGGGGGCCGG
>NZ_JARWRU010000938.1 GCF_029867845.1 Nocardia farcinica
CATGCCGACGCCCTGGCCGAGCGCGGCCTGATCTTCCGGGTCGCCGCCGAGGAGGATCGCAGGCGCATCCTCATCGGGCTCAGCGCCCGCGGCGTCGAGTTCGGCGGCGACGGTGCGGCAGACGTGGAAGGGCGAGGGCGAGGCGTCGACGAAGGCGCACAGCCCTTCGGCGGTGGCGGTCGTCGTCGCGGTGGCAGCGGCGGAAACTGGCATACCGCCGATCCTAGGCAGGCACGAGCGCGGGCACGGAACGCCGCGTGGGTGGAGGCGGGGCCGGGACCACTCAGGCTTCGGCGACGATCTCCAGCAGCCGCAGCAGTTCCTCGTAGCGGCGGCCGCCGAGGGTGGCCCTGATCCGCTGTTCGGCGAGCGCCTCGTCGGCGCGGACGGCCTCGACCAGCTCGACGCCGCGGGCGCTGAGCCCGATGAGGATGCGCCTGCGATCCTCCTCGGCGGCGACCCGGAAGATCAGGCCGCGCTCGGCCAGGGCGTCGGCATGCCTGGTGGCCGAGGACGGCGCCAGCTGGGATTTCGCCGCCAGCTGGCTCATGGTGATGCCGGTGTCGGCCGAGAGGTTGCACAGCATCGACCACTGGTCGGGCGAGAGCTGCCGCGCGCACAGTGCGTCGTCGAGGTGGCGCAGCCAACGGCGTTCCGCGGCGCGCAGCGCACCGTGCAAAGTCGCGGTGCGGCTTACAATGAGGGCCATCGTTTTCCCGCCTGCCAATTGTTCGCTCGATCGAGAAGAAGAGTACCGAATGTCCGCGTCCGGCGAGAGCCCCGAGCACACGCTGGAGATCCTCAATATCGTCCCGATGCGCGGACCGCTGGCGATCGCGGTGCCATCGAACGACAATGCGGTGACGCTGGCCGGTGAGGAAATCAATTCCGGCAGTGGAATTCTCGGGCGGGAGATCCGGGTCACGACCATCGACGGCGGCCGTTCACCGCACCAGGTCGCCGAGGAGATCTCGGCGCTGCTGGCGACCGGCATGGTGCACGCCATCACCGGCTGGCACACCTCCTCGGTCCGCATGGCGGTCGCCGAGGCCAACGCGGGCCGGGTGCCCTTCGTCTACGCCGCCTGCCACGAGGGCCTTCCCACCCCGCCCGGCCTGCTCATGCTGGGCGAGCACCCTGCCGAGCACGCGCTGGCCGCGGTGGCCTGGGCGCGGCGCGAGCTGGGAGTACGGCGCTGGGCGATCATCGGCGCCGACTACATCTGGCCGCGCGAGCTGGCCAAGGCGGTGCGCCGGGAGTGCGGCGGCCGCGACGCGGTGGTGCTGGAGCGTTTCATGCCGCAGGGGGCCGACGATTTCACGGCCTTCCTCGACCATCCCGATCTCGACGCCGCCGAGGGCGTGCTCGTGCTGCTGCTCGGCGCCGACGCCGCGGCGTTCAACCGGCAGTTCGCCGCGGCCGGACGCGACGAGCACCAGGTCAGGATCGGGCCGTCGGTCGACGAGAACGTGCTGCTCGCCGGTGGCCCGAGCGCGCACCGCAATCTCTACGTGCCGTCGAGCTTCTTCGTCGACGAATGCCCCGGCGGCGATCTGAAGCTCCGTTACCGTCGCCGCTTCGGCACCTTCGCGCCGGAGCTGACCACCTTCAGCAAGGCGGGCTACGAGGCCCTGCACACGCTGCGCGCGGTCGCCGAGGCGGCGGGTTCGCTTGAAGTGCCCGAGATCGAACGGGCGATGCGGCGCGGACCGGCGTTCGAGGCGCCCGACGGGCTGTGCTTCTTCCGCGGCCACCAGGCCGTGCGGCCGAGCCATCTGGCCCGGGTCGAGGGTGTCGACTTCGAGATCGTCGACACCCTGCGCACGGCGGGCCTCAGGCCGTGAGCCCGGTCGAGCGCCGGACCCGGGCGGCGGACGGAGCGGGACGGTGACCGGACTCCGGCGGTGACGGACTCAGGCGGTGACGAGGCTGTCGAGCACCGAGAGGAACAGGCCGAGGCCGTCGTCGCTCGGACCGGTCAGCGGCTCGGTCGCGTGCTCGGGATGCGGCATGAGGCCGACGACCCGGCGGTTGGGCGAGGCGATGCCCGCGATGCCGCGCTGGGAGCCGTTCGGATTGTCGCCCGCGTAGCGGAACACCACGCGCCCCTCGCCCTCCAGCTCGTCGAGCACCGCGGCCGAGGCCTGGTAGCGGCCCTCGCCGGACTTGAGCGGGATGAGGATCTGCGCGCCCGGCTCGTAGCGGGAGGTCCAGGCGGTGTCCACCGATTCCACCGACAGCCACTGATCGCGGCAGATGAAGTGCAGGCCCTCGTTGCGGGTGAGCGCGCCGGGCAGCAGCCCCGCCTCGCACAGCACCTGGAAGCCGTTGCAGATGCCGAGCACCGGCATGCCCTGCTCGGCGGCCCGCACGACCTCGCCCATCACCGGTGCGAACCGGGCGATGGCGCCTGCGCGCAGGTAGTCGCCGTAGGAGAAGCCGCCGGGCACGATCACCGCGTCGACCTTCTTCAGGTCGGCATCGGCGTGCCAGAGGTTCACCGCCTCCGCGCCCGCCAGCCGAACGGCCCGCGCGGCGTCGACGTCGTCGAGGGTGCCGGGGAAGGTGATGACGCCGATGCGCGCGCTCACGACAGCCGCACCACCTTCCAGTCCTCGATGACGGTGTTGGCCAGCAGGCGTTCGGCGATCTGCTCGAGCTCGGCATCGCTGACGTCGTCGGCCACGTCGAGTTCGAACCGCTTGCCCTGGCGGACATCGGAGATGCCCTCGAATCCCAGGCGCGGCAGTGCACCGACGATGGCCTGTCCCTGGGGGTCCAGGATCTCGGCCTTCGGCATCACCTCGACCACGACTCGTGCCACGAGTTGCTCCTAGCTCTGAGGACACCACCCACGACGGGGTGGTGGTTGCGGGGGAATACCCGTGCAGCCTAGTTGTCCGCCCACGTCGCGGCACCTGCGGGGTCCGCACGCACAGCATTCCGCACGCATAGCATGGCGCCATGCGCATAGCCCACTTCGGACACTCCTGCCTGCTCGTGGAACTACACGGCAAGAAGATCCTGTTCGATCCGGGGACCTTCTCGCACGGCTTCGAAGGCATCACCGGTCTGGACGCGATCGCGATCACCCACCAGCACCCCGACCACATCGACCCCGAGCGCATCGACGCGCTCGCCGAGGCCAATCCCGGCGCGCGGCTGCTGTCGGACCCGCAGACCGCCGCGCAGCGCGGCGGCCGCTGGGAGGCGGTGCACGCCGGCAACGTGCTCGACCTGGACGGGCTGCGCATCACCGGCGGTGGCGGACGCCACGCGGTCATCCACCCCGATCTGCCGGTGATCGACAACACCGTCTTCCAGCTCGGCACCGCCGACGACCCGGCGCAACTGGTGCACCCCGGCGATTCCCTGTGGGTGCCGCCGGTGCCGGTCGGCGTGCTCGCCGCGCCCGCCGCCGCACCGTGGATGAAGATCAGCGAGGCGGTGGACTATGTGCGTGCGGTGAAGCCGCGCACCGCGATTCCGATCCACTACGGCGTCGTGGCGCCCGAGGCCAGGGGCATCTACTTCGGCAGGCTCACCGAGATGCGACCGGAGGGAACGGAATTCGAAGCGCTCTCGGTCGAGGAGAGCCGGGAATTCCCCGACCGGGCCTGAGCGCGCGAATCCCGCGCGAATCACGGGAGCGGCGACCGGAATTCGACCGGGGCGAAGCCGTTCCGGCGCGCCGCGCTTCCTGCGCCGGAATACGAGAAGCCCCGCACCACATGAGCGGCGCGGGGCGGGCAGTCGGTCGTTCCGCGTGCCTGTCGGGTCAGCTCGCGCTCAGGGACTCGACGAGGACCACGATCAGGGCGAGGATTTCGTCCAGCATGATTGTTCCTTTCGAACTGTCGGGGTGTTCCTTGCATTGGGAGAGTTGCTCGTTCGCGCGCACACAAACAGCGGCGCGCGAATTTCTCTCGAAAAACTTTCCCGGGCCGCGAAATAGACCGAAGCGCTTCCGCTCACGACGGAAGAATCCGACCGAAACCCAGAAAATTCCGCGATTCACGGAAATTGCGCAGCATCAGCCCGACATGCCCGAACACCCGGAATTCTGCTCCGGGTCCGGGTTTCGTTCACGAACCGGCGGGTATTGCCCGCCACGTGCGCGGGCACACCCCTGAAACCGCCGCCGTTTCGCCCACCGGGTCCTGCCGCCGGGCCGACGGCACCCCAGGCAGCCGGGCCGAGAGCCCCCTCAGTCGGCGAGGCCGACAGCCCCTCAGTCGGCGAGGCTGACAGCCCCCCCTCAGTCGGCGAGGCCGACGATGTCGAGGACCCAGGCGAACTCGAACGCCACTTCCTTCCACTTGGCGTACCGCCCGCTGACGCCGCCGTGCCCGGCGCTCATCTCGGTCTTGAGCAGCAGCGGCTTGTCGCCGGTGCTGGTGGCGCGCAGCTTGGCCACCCACTTGGCGGGCTCCACGTACAGGACCCTGGTGTCGTTGATGCTGGTGATCGCCAGGATGGCCGGGTAGTCCTTGGCCTCGACGTTCTCGTAGGGCGAGTACGACTTCATGTAGTCGTAGACCTCTTCGTCGGCCAGCGGGTTGCCCCACTCGTCCCACTCGATGACTGTCAACGGCAGCGAGGGGTCCAGGATCGAGGTCAGCGGGTCGACGAAGGGGACGTTGGCGAGGATGCCGGCGAACAGTTCCGGCGCGAGGTTGGCGACCGCGCCCATGAGCAGCCCGCCCGCGCTGCCGCCGTCGGCGACCATCCGGTCGGGGGCGGTCACGCCGGTGTCGACGAGGTGGCGGGCGCAGGCGACGAAGTCGGTGAAGGTGTTCTTCTTCGACAGCGTCTTGCCGTTCTCGTACCAGAGCCTGCCCATCTCGCCGCCGCCGCGCACGTGCGCGACCGCGAAGATCAAGCCCCGGTCGAGCAGCGACAGCCGCGCCACCGAGAAGCCGGGGTCGATGCTGGACTCGTAGGAGCCGTAGCCGTAGAGCAACAGCGGGCGCGGCCGCTCGCCGGGGTCGGCCGTGCCCTTGCGCCACACCAGCGAGATCGGCACCCTGGTGCCGTCCTCGGCCACCGCCCAGTCCCGGCGCTGGCCGTATTCGGAGGCGTCGAAGCCGCCGAGCACCGGTTGTTCCTTGCGCAGCAGCAGCGCGCCGGTGGCGGGCACGTAGTCGAAGACCTGCATGGGGGTGATGAAGGAGGTCAGGCCGATGCGCAGGGTCGGCTGCGCCCACTCCGGGTTGCCGCCGAGGCCGACGGCGAACAGTTCGAGGTCGAACTCGAGCTCGCGCAGCTCGCCGTAGCCGGACTCGGTGAGCGGCCAGACCGCGACCCTGGTCAGCGCCTCGCGGCGGTAGCTGAGCACCACGTGGTCGGCGAAGGCGTCGACATCCTCCAGCCGCACGTCGTCGCGGTGCGCGATGAGGGTGCGCATGGCCGTCGGGTCGCTCACCGGCGCCTCGGCCAGCACGAAGTTCTGTGCCTTCGCCCCGTCGGGACCCCCGTCGTTGTGCAGGATGAGGAAGCGGTCCTCGCCCGCGATCACCGCGTGCTCGGCGGAGTACTCCACGCCCTCGCGGCGCGGCAGGATCACCCGGAACTCGCCCTCCGGGTTGTCGGACTCGAGCACCCAGCCTTCGGTGGTGATCTTGGAACCGACCCAGATCATCAGGTACTTCTCCGAGCGGGTCGCGCCCACGCTGACCCAGTACCGCTCGTCGGGCTCGTGGAAGACCTTCACGTCGGCGTCGGTGCCGGTGCCGAGGCGGTGCCGCCAGACGGTGTCGGGCCGCCAGGACTCGTCCACGGTCTGATAGAAGATGTGCGTCCCGTCCAGCGACCAGGTGGCGCCGGGCGCGGTGCCCGCGATCTCGTCGGGCAGCAACTCGCCGGTGCGCAGGTCCTTCACCCGCAGGGTGTAGCGCTCGTCGCCGACGGTGTCGACCGAATAGGCCAGCAGGTGCCCGTCGTGGCTGATGGAGAAGGCGCCGAGGGCGAAGAACTCGTGCCCCTGCGCCAGTTCGTTGCTGTCGAGCAGCACCTGTTCGCCGGGGATCTCCCGGTCGGCCTCCAGCTGCGGCGGAGTCCAGGCCGCCAGGTCGTCCGCTGAGGTGTCGATCGGGCACCGGCAGTGCACGCCGTACTGCTTGCCCTCGAAGCTGCGCGAGTAGTACCAGTAGCCGCCCATCCTGGTCGGCACCGACAGGTCGGTCTCCTGGGTGCGCGACTTGATCTCCTCGAAGATCTTCTCCCGCACTCCGGCCAGATGGGCGGTCTTGGCCTCGGTGTAGGCGTTCTCGGCCTCGAGGTAGGCGATGACCTCGGGATTCTCCTTGTCCCGCAGCCACTCGTACTCGTCGACGAAGACGTCGCCGTGATGGATCCGCTCGGTCGGCACCCGCTTGGCGATCGGCGCCGCCACCTGACTCTCGACAGACATGGGCTCCACCCTACTGACCCGCCGCCCGCGCGCCCGGCGGATCGGCGGCGCGACCTACGTCCCGCCACTAGGCTCGCGCCATGCCCCTCGCCACGGCCGTCCGTCACGTCGCCACGGCGCTGCGCCGCCCCACCGCCCGGCTCGGGCT
>NZ_JARWRU010000939.1 GCF_029867845.1 Nocardia farcinica
GGGGGGGCCGGGGGGCGGGGGGGGCGGCGGGGGGGGGGGGGTGGGGGGGCCCCCCCGGGGGGGGGGGGCGCCCCCGCCCCGCCGCCGCGCCGGCGGCGGCGGTGGCGTCAGGCATAGGCGACCTGCCAGCTCTTGATGCCGTTGAGCCAGCCCGAGCGCAGCCGGACCGGTTCGGAGACCTGGCGCAGGTTCGGCATGACGTCGGCGATGGCGTTGAAGATCAGGTCCAGTTGCAGCCTGGCCAGGTTCGCGCCGACGCAGTAGTGCGTGCCGGTGCCGCCGAAGCCGACGTGCGGGTTCGGGTTGCGGGTGATGTCGAAGCTGTGCGGGTCGGTGAAGTGGTCCTCGTCGAAGTTGGCCGAGGAGTAGAACAGGCCGACGCGCTGGCCCTCGCGGATCGCCTGCCCGCCGATCTCGGTGTCGTGCTTGGCGGTGCGCTGGAAGGCGACCACCGGGGTGGCCCAGCGCACGATCTCGTCGGGCGCGGTGCGCGGCCGCTCGGCCTTGTACAGCTCCCACTGCTCGGGGAAGTCGACGAAGGCCTTCATGCCGTGCGTGGTGGCGTTGCGGGTGGTCTCGTTGCCCGCCACCGAGAGCATGATGACGAACCAGGCGAATTCCTCCGAGCCGAGACCCTCGCCGTCGATGTCGGCCGAGAGCAGGGTGCTCACGATGTCCTCGGCCGGGCAGGCGCGGCGCTGCTCGGCCAGATTCCAGGCATAGCCCATCATCTCGGCGGTGGCGACCATGTGGTTGCCGTCGAACTCGGGGTCGTCGTAGCCCATCATCTGGTTGGACCAGTCGAACAACTTGCCCCTGTCCTCCTGCGGAACGCCGAGCAGTTCGGCGATCGCCTGCAGTGGCAGCTCGGCGGCCACCTGCTGGACGAAGTCGCCGCCACCGGTCTTCGCGGCCTCGTGCACGATCCGCTCGGCTCGCTCGTGCAGGGCGTCGCGCAGCGACTGCACCGCGCGCGGGGTGAAGCCGCGGGAGATGATGCGGCGCAGCTTGTCGTGCACCGGCGGGTCGGTGTTGATCATCATGGCCCGCTGGATGTCGATCTGGTCGCGGGTGATGTCGCCGTTGAACCGGATGACAGCGGTGTTCTCGTTGCTCGACCAGGTGTCGGGGTTCTTGGAGATCTCCTTGATGTGGTCGAGCTTGCTCACCACCCAGTAGCCCCCGTCGTCGAAGCCGCTGGTGCCGTCGGGCTGGTCGACCCACCAGACGGGGGCGGTGCGGCGTAGCTCGGCCCACTCCTCGACCGGGAGTCGGGTGGCGAGCAGATCGGGATCGGTGAAGTCGAAATCGTGCGACAGCGACGGCGCGGACACGGCTACCTCCTGGGGCTGTTGGCTCATGCCGACGGCTCTGTCGGGCCGAGGGCTCATTCGGAGTGAACCACACCACAGCCTACTTTGTGAACAGTATTTAGTAAAAGGTGTTCAGTCACTTTTCCTCGCGGTGTGCCAGGAATTCGCGGTGGCCGCCCGGGGTGGTCGGACGTAGTATCGAAGTTGAAAGTTAGGGTTGCCGAAACTTAGAATCCGGTCGTATGAAGCTCGGTGAGATCGAGCCCGGTGAGATGAGGCCGGGCCGCAGGGAGCCCGTGCTCGGTCGATCCGTCGCGCGGGCGCGCTCGCTGTCGGCGGTGCTGCTGGCCTGTGTGCTCGCCGTCGCGTCGGCGGCGTGCGGGACCGCCGACGGTGACGACGATCCGCGCCCCACCGTGCTGACCACCTTCACCGTGCTCGCCGATGTGGCGGCCGATGTCGCGGGCGAGCATCTGCGGGTGGAGTCCATCACCAAGGCAGGCGCCGAGATCCATGGCTACGAGCCGACCCCCGGCGACATCAAGAAGGCGTCCAGAGCCGACCTGATCCTGGACAACGGGCTGAACCTGGAAGCCTGGTTCGAGCAGTTCCTCGACCAGGTCGACGTGCCGCGCGCGGTGGTGAGCGAGGGGGTCGAACCCATCGACATCACCGGCGACGCCTACGCGGGCAAACCCAACCCGCACGCCTGGATGTCCCCGCTGAACGTGCGCGTGTACGTCGACAACATGGTGCGCGCCTTCGCCGAGCTCGATCCGGCGCACGCCGAGGACTTCCGCGCCAACGGCGAGCGCTACCAGGCCGAGCTGGACGCCGTGCACCGCGAACTGGTCGACGCGCTCGCGTCGCTGCCCGAACACCAGCGCGCCCTGGTGACCTGTGAGGGCGCGTTCTCCTACCTGGCCAGGGACGCCGGCCTGACCGAGAAGTACATCTGGCCGGTCAACGCCGAGCAACAGGCCACCCCGCAGCAGATCACCTCGGCCATCGACTTCGTTCGCACCCGCTCGGTGCCCGCGGTGTTCTGCGAGTCCACCGTCTCCGACGCGCCGATGCGGCGGGTGGTCGAGGCGACCGGCGCGGCCTTCGGCGGCGTGCTGTACGTGGACTCGCTGTCCGAGCCGGGCGGTCCCGTGCCGACCTATCTCGACCTCATCCGGCACGACGTCCGCACCATCGCCACCGCACTGACCGGGAGCCCGCATGAGTGAACTCGCGATCGAGGTCGACGACGTCACGGTCCGCTACGGCGAGGTGCTCGCCCTCGACGGCGTCTGCCTGACGCTGGCCCCCGGGCGCGTGTGCGGCCTGGTCGGCATGAACGGCTCGGGCAAGTCGACGCTGTTCAAGACCATCGTCGGGCTGGTGAAGCCGACGACCGGCACGGTGCGGCTGTACGGCGACTCGCCGCGCGCGGCCCGCCGGGCCGGTCTGCTCGGCTACGTCCCGCAGAGCGAGGACGTGGACTGGACCTTTCCGTTGACGGTGCGCGACGTGGTGCTCACCGGACGGCACGGCCGCATGGGCTTCCCGCGCCGGCCCCGCCGGGCCGACCGCGAGGCGGTGGCGCGGGCGCTGGAGCGGGTGCAGCTGACCGATCTGGCCGATCGGCAGATCGGCGCGCTGTCCGGCGGCCAGCGCAAACGGGCGTTCGTGGCCCGCGCGCTGGCCCAGGAGGCCACGCTGCTGCTGCTCGACGAGCCCTTCGCCGGGGTGGACAAGCGTTCGGAGTCCGCCATCACCGAACTGCTGCGCGAACTGGCCGCTGAGGGCGCCGCGATCCTGGTGTCCACCCACGACCTGCACGCCCTGCCCGGCCTCGCCGACGAAGCGGCCCTGCTCATGCGCAAGGTGCTGGCCCGCGGCGAACCGGAGGAGGTGTTGCGGCCGGAGAACCTCGCCGCCGCCTTCGGCTTGGATGTGTTGAACCGGGAGGTCAGCTCGTGAACCCCGTCGACTACCTGGTCGAGCCGCTCGGCTACGAATTCATGGTCCGTGCGCTGATCACCACCGTCGCCGCGGCCGGGGTGTGCGCGGTGCTGTCGTGCTGGCTGGTGCTGATCGGCTGGTCGCTGATGGGCGACGCGGTCTCACACGCGGTGCTGCCCGGCGTGGTGCTCGCCTACATCGCCGGGCTGCCGTTCGCGGTGGGCGCCGTGGTGTTCGGCTTCGCCGCGGTCGGTGCGATCGGGCTGGTCCGCGAGACCAGCCGGGTGAAGGAGGACGCGGCCATCGGCATCGTGTTCACCACCTTCTTCGCCGCGGGCCTGGTGCTGGTGTCGGTCACCCCGAGCCAGACCGACCTCAACCACATCGTCTTCGGCAATCTGCTCGGCGTCGACCGCGGCGAGCTGATCCAGGTGCTGGCGCTGGCGGGCTTCACCCTGCTCGCGCTGATGCTGCTGCGCCGCGACTTCACCCTCTACGCCTTCGACCCCACCCACGCGCACGCCATCGGCCTGAACCCGCGCCTGCTCGGCAGTGCCCTGCTCGGCCTGCTGGCGCTGACCGCGGTGGTCGCCCTGCAGGCGGTCGGCGTGGTCCTGGTGGTGGCCATGCTCATCATCCCCGGCGCCACCGCGTACCTGCTGACCGACCGCTTCCAGCGCATGCTGCTCATCGCGCCTGCCGTGTCGATCGGCGCCGCGGTCACCGGGCTCTACCTCAGCTACCACCTCGACACGGCGTCGGGCGCGATGATCGTGGTCGTGCAGGGGGTGGTGTTCGTGCTCGCCTACCTGTTCGCCCCGAAGCACGGGGTGATCGGGCGCCGGCTCGCCGCGAACCGGAACCGCGCGGTCGATCCGAACGGTGCCGACAGCCCGCAGGGGCTCAGGGCTCCCAGGTGATGCGACCGCCCTCGAAGTCCTGCGCCTTACCGTCCTCGTAGTCGTACTCGTCGCTGGTCGGGTAGCCGTACCGGCCGCCTTCCGCACCCGCGGCGATCCACTTGTCGCGGATCACGCCCCACACCGCGTGCGCGCCGGTGCGCTGGGTGTAGTAGATCGCGCCGCCGTTGAACAGGTTGTAGCGGCCGCTCTTCGCGCCCGCGCTCTCGTCGGTGACGGGGAAGCCGAGCGGGCTCGCCTCCCAGCCCAGCTCGCCCCACTTGTCGCGGATCTTGCCCGCGACGGTGTGCGCGGCGGTGCCGACCGACCAGTAGACGCTGCCGTTCTGGAAGTGGGTGAACCGGCCGGTGTCGCCCGGGGTGGGCAGGGTGCGGGTGACCGGGTAGCCGAGGCTGCCGCCCTCCGCGCCCGCGCTGTTCCACTTGTCGCGGACGGGGCCCGCGACAGCGTGCGCGCCCACGTCGCCGCGCCAGTAGATGGCGGCGTTCTCGGCGAAGACCTGGTAGCGGCCGCCCGCCGCGGCGTCGAGTTCGGGCCCGGTCGGGTCGCCGAGCACGGCCTGGCCGCCTGCCTGATCGAACTCCACCTCGATGGCCCCGCCGACGTCGAACGCGCCGACCGGGCGGGCGCCCGCCACGCCGAGGCTCGACGTGAACAGCACCGCGAGGGTGGCGGTGGCCGCCGCGGCGCGGCGGGCCGTGCGGGTACGGGGAAGCCGTGTCATGGGGTTACTCCTGGTCGAATCGTTGCCGCGACGGTTGTCGAGCCCGTTCGGGTGTCGGTGTCGCGGCGTGGCGGACAAGGGACCGACGACATCGACCATGACACCACGGCGCTCAGCTGCCGATGAATCCGCCCCCGATCGACAGGTAGGCCAGCAACAGGAAGAAGAAGAACCATCCGACGCCCTGCCAGATCGGCCACACCTGCCCGCGCCGCCAGCGCAGGAAGGTCACCACGAAGGCGCCGATCCAGCCCGCGGCCAGCACCACCGCGGGGCCGATGACCATGGTCGCCTGCGCGGTGGTGTCGCACAGCATGCGCTGTCCCTCGCAGGCGTCCCTGATCGAGGCCCAGACGGCGATCACCACCGCGGTCAGGACGGCCACCGTCAGCACGGCGACCCCGAACCGGACCGCCGCACGCGATCCCTTCGGATCGGACCAGCGCTTCTCCACATCGTCGACCATGAAAACCTCCTCCGCCCGGTAGTTGCCGGTGGACGAGCGGTCAAACGGGCGGGCGGGGGTCAGCGGGCGGTCGAGAGGTCCGGTGGTCCGGGGTGGGGGTGGCGCATCTCGAACCAGTAGGTGAGCCAGACCGTCGCATAGGCGGCGACGACCACCAGTGCGGTGACGGCGAGCAGGATGAACAGGAGTGCGACCAGCAGAGCCATGTTTGCTCCCGGAAACGGGTCGTGACGGTGTCCGTTCCGGCGGGAGGTGCGGCATCGCGGCCCCTCGCAGCGACGGACTCGCCTCGAATCCTATGGCCGCCGCACCGTGCTCGCATGTCGGCGGGCTGTGAGACCGGTCATGCCCCCGGTGGCCTCAGGCCGTGACCGCCCGCCGCGCGTAGGCGCGCACATCCGCGTCGCTGTCGGAGGTGGCACTGGTGAGCCCGTCGTGTGCCCCCGGATGCTCCGGCCAGCGCGCCAGCGAGAGCACCGCCGCCTTGCGCACGTCCAGGTGCGGATCCGCCAGCGCCCGAACCAGCGGCGGCACCGCCACGTCCGGCCCCGCGCCCGCCAGGCCGCGGGCCGCGCCGACCCGCACCTGCCAGGCCGACTGGGTGAGGGCCTCTGCCAGGTCGGCGGCGTCGTCGTCGGTGGCGCCGAGGGCGGCGAAGGCGGTCAGCGCGGCGGCGCGCACCAGCGGATCGCGATCGCCCGACAGCGCCCGGATCACGTCGTGCCCGCCTGCGCCGATCACCGCCAGACCGTTGGCGACCGCCACCCTGACCTCGCGGTTGTCGTCGCCCGCCAGCTTCGACACCCCGTCGACGTCGTCCAGGGCCACCAGCGCGCGCACCGCCTCGATGCGCACCCGATGATCGGGATCGCCCAGCGCCACGGTGTACTGCTCGGCCGTGCCCGCCCGAAGCGCGCGCAGCAGGTCGACGACGGTGGCCCGCACGAGCGGGTCGGGCGAGTCGAGCCGGTCGGACAGGCCGGTCGACTCGGGCAGCACCTCGACCAGTTCCCGCAGACTCTCGGCGGCGGTGCGGCGGACCGCGGCGGACGGGTCGTCCAGCGCCTCGATCAGCGGGCCCGCGAAGCCGTCGGGGGTGTTCTCGGTGAGCGCCGACAGCGCCGCCGCCCGCACGCCGGCGTCCTCGTCGGCCAGATAGGACGAAAGCTGTTCCACCGTGGGCGAATCGAGTGCGAGCAGGGTGACGATCCGCGGCGAGGGCGGGGTGGCCGGCCCGGCCGGTCGCGCTGCCCCGGCGGCGTCGGCGCGATCGGGGGCCCGGCCCGCGCGCACCGTCGGCTGCTCCACCGTCAGGTCGGGTCCGGTGGACGGGATGTCGTCCAGTCCGGGCACCGGCACCAGGTAGGGCGCCACCGGCCGCTTGAGGAACTCCATCTCGCCGTCGGCGTTCTTGCGCAGGTTCAGGTGGTAGCGCCATGCGGTGTCGTCGCGCTCGGGCAGGTCGGCGCGCTCGTGGTAGAGACCCCACCGGGATTCGGTGCGGGTCAGCGAGCTGCGCGCCGCCATCTCCGCGCAGTCGCGGATGAACGAGACCTCCACCGCGCGCATCAGCTCGTGCGGGGTGCGCGCGCCGATGCCCTCGACCTCGGCGCGCATCCGCTCGAAGGTCTCCACCGCCAGGCCCAGCTTGGTGGCCGTCTTCGGCGGCGCCACATAGTCGTTGACGAAACGGCGCAGCTTGTACTCCACCTGCGGCTGCGGCGGGCCGTCGGGATTGCGCAGCGGCCGGTAGATCAGCTCGTGCGCGGCCGCGATCTGGTCCTGCGGCAGCTCGGCGGGGGCGGGCACCTCGTCCAGGGTGCTCGCGGCGTGCGCACCGGCCAGGTCGCCGAAGACGAACGCGCCGATCATGTAGTTGTGCGGCACGCAGGCCAGATCGCCCGCGGCGTAGAGGCCGGGGACGGTGGTGCGCGCGTGCTCGTCCACCCACACGCCGGAGGCGGAATGCCCGCCGCACAAACCGATCTCGGAGATGTGCATCTCGATGTCGTGGGTGCGGTAGTCGTGTCCGCGATTGGCGTGGAAGGTGCCCCGGGTGGGCCGCTCGGTGGTGTGCAGGATGGACTCGAGCGTGCTCAGCGTCTCCTCCGGCAGATGCGAGACCTTGAGATAGATGGGGCCGCGGGCGGATTCGATCTCCCGCTTGACCTCGGCCATCATCTGGCCCGACCAGTAGTCGGAGTCCACGAACCGCTCGCCCTGGGCGTTGACCTGATAACCGCCGAACGGATTGGCGACATACGCGCAGGCCGGGCCGTTGTAGTCCTTGATGAGCGGGTTGATCTGGAAGCACTCGATCCCGGACAGCTCGGCGCCCGCGTGGTAGGCCATCGCGTAGCCGTCGCCGGCGTTGGTCGGGTTCTCGTAGGTGCCGTACAGGTACCCGCTGGCGGGCAGGCCGAGCCGCCCGCACGGCCCGGTCGCCAGGATGACGGCCTTGGCCGCGGCGACGACGAACTTGCCGGTGCGGGTGTCGAGCGCCGCCACGCCGACCGCGCGGCCCTGATCGGTGAGCACGCGCACCGGCATGAGCCGGTTCTCGATGCGGATCTTCTCCCGGTTCTCGCGCTTGCGCAGCACCCGGTAGAGCGCCTTCTTGACGTCCTTGCCCTCGGGCATGGGCAGCACGTAGGAGCCGGAGCGGTGCACCCGGCGCACCGCGTACTCGCCGTACTCGTCCTTCTCGAACTTCACGCCGTAGCGCTCCAGCCGCTGCACCATGGCGAAGCCGCGAGTGGCGGTCTGGTAGACAGTGCGCTGGTCGACGATGCCGTCGTTGGCGCGGGTGATCTCGGCGACATAGTCCTCCGGCTCGGCCTTGCCGGGGATGACGGCGTTGTTCACGCCGTCCATGCCCATGGCCAGCGCGCCGGAGTGCCGCACGTGCGCCTTCTCCAGCAGCAGCACGTTCGCGCCCTGCTCGGCGGCGGTCAGCGCGGCCATGGTGCCCGCGGTGCCGCCGCCGACCACGATCACGTCGGTGTCGATGCGCACCGCATCCGAGATGTCGGGCACCGCGAGGACGAGGACCTCGGTGGACAGTTCGGTGTTGCTCACAGGTACTCCAGGATCTCGGCCCGAAGCGCGGGCCGGTCGGCCGGTGTGCGCGGATCGGGGATCTCGACGACGGCGCGCAGTACGCCCGTGCGGGACTCGTCGCGTCCGAGGACGGCGATCCGGTCGCCCTGGCGGAGGGCTTCGGCGAGGGCGGGGGTGACTAACACGACCGTGGTGGGGTGGGCCTGCCAGGTGTCGACGAGCAGTCGTTGCATGGTGGCCCTGGTCTGGGTGTCCAGCGCGCCGAACGGCTCGTCCATCAGCAGGGCGCGCGGGGCGCCCGCCAGGCCGCGGGCCAGCTGGACACGCTGGCGCATGCCGCCGGACAGATCGCGCGGCAGGTATTCGGCGTAGGGGGCGAGCCCGACCTCTTCCAGCCACCGCAGCGCGCGGGCGCGGCGTTCGGCGCGCGGGACGCCACGCAGCTTCAGCGCCAGTTCGATGTTGCCGCGGGCAGTGCGCCACGGCAGCAGCGCGTCGTCCTGGAAGATCAGCGCCCGATCGGCCGACGGCCCGGTGACGGGGGAGCCCTCGGCGAGGATGGCGCCGCCCTCGGGGGCGCGCAACCCGGCCAGCGCGCGCAGCAGGCTGGACTTGCCGCAGCCGGATTTGCCGACCAGGACCAGGATCTCGCCTGCCGCGATGTCGAGGTCGATGCGTTCGAGCACGGTGCGGCCGCTGTAGCCGAGGCGCACCCCGCGCAGGCTCAGCCGCATGCCGGTGGCGGTGGTGGTGACGGGGTCGTGTGTGGTGGTCATCGGCGCGCCTGCCTCGGCAGCCAGCGGGTGACGCGGCGTCCGGCCAGCTCCACCAGCCCTGAGGTGGCGAAGCCGAGGACGCCGATGGTGATCATGCCGACGAACACGCCGGGATAGTCGACGATCGTGTACGCCTGCCAGGTGCGGTAGCCGAGGCCGAGGCGGCCGGAGATCATCTCCGCCGAGATCAGGCAGATCCAGGCCACGCCCATGCCGACCGACAGGCCGCCGAACACGCCGGGCAGGATGCCGGGGAACACGACCCGGCCGAGCACGTCCCAGCGTGATGCGCCGAGTGTGCGCACCGCGTCCTCCCAGATGGTCGGCAGCGCCCGCACCGCGTGCCTGGTGCTGACCAGCACCGGGAACAGCGAGGCGGTGAAGGTGATGAACACGATGCCGGACTCGTCGCTGGGGAACAGCAGGATCGCCACCGGCACCAGCGCGATCGCCGGGATCGGCCGGACCAGCTCGGTGAGCGGCCCGAAGATGTCGCTGAGCAGGCCGGAGCGGCCGAGCCCGATGCCCGCCAGCACGCCGACAACCGCGGCCAGCCCGAAGCCGGTGACGATGCGGATCAGCGACTGGCCGATGTCGAGGTAGTACTGCTGGCTGCCCAGTTGCTCGCCGAACTCGGCGATGATCTCGGTGACCGTGGGCAGCGCGTCGAAGCGCAGCCCGGCGCGCACATCGTTGACGGTGAGCAGCTGCCACAGTCCGATGGCGGCGAGCACGGAGACCACCCGGATCAGGCGGGACCGCCACAGCGCGGTCCGCGCCGGCCCGGCCGCGCCGGGGGCGGGGGGGGGGGGGGCGGGGGGGGGGGTGTCGGGGGTGGTGGGGGCGGGGGGGGGGGTGTGGAGGGCGGCGGGGGGGGGGGGGGGGGGGTCGGGAGCCGGGGCCG
>NZ_JARWRU010000940.1 GCF_029867845.1 Nocardia farcinica
GCAGGTCCCAGCCGGTGCCGGGGCCTTTCGTCGCTGTGGCGGCATCCAGCACGGCGCGGGCCTGGCCGTAGGACAACCTGGCCAGGCCGGTGTCGGGGCAGATGTCCCGGTCGGCGGCGGCCTTGCCGGGGCCCGGTCGGCGGTGGGTGACGAACAGCGGTCCGCGGGTGCGGCCCTTGGTGAGGCGTGGCAGAAGCCGGGCGGTGCCCGCGTCCCAGTACACGAGCTCGTGCGCGTACTCGTGGTGGGTGGCACCGCGGCGGCGGGTGCGGGGCTTGGCGCCCTTGGACTTCACCGGGCAGCACCGCCCGGCCAGGTCGAGGTCTTCGATGTTGACCTGGAGCAGTTCCTCGGTGCGGGCGCAGGTTTCGTAGAGCATCCGCCACAGCGTCTTCTCCCGCAGGTCGATGTCGCGGCGGGTGATGAGCCGGTCGATCGCGGTGCGCGAGCGCACCGGGGTGGCCGAGTCCGGCGGGGTGGAGCGTTTCACCCACGCGGGGACCGCCGGGGCGAGGTGTCCGTGCTCGCGGCACCACGCCAGCCAAGACGCGACCGCGGCGCGGCGGGCGTTCCAGGTGTTGACCGCCGCCTCGCCCCACAAAGTTTCCAGGGTTTCGCCGATCTCGTCGTCGGCGACATTGGCCAGCGGCCGGGCCTCGCCGAGCCTGGCGGTGGTCTTATCGACGGCGATGGCGTAGGAGCGGCGGGTGTTCGGGGAGCGGATCGAGTCGAGGAAGCCGTCGCCGGCGGCGCGGACGGTGATCCCGGACGACAACATTGTGACCTCCCTGGCCTGCTTGCCACAGATAACAGGGCCGCTTCGCGCACCGCCGGAGCGGAGTCGTCGCAGGCCGGGTTTCATGGTGCCACAGATAACAGGGTGTTATCCGTGGCACGCCCGGGTGCGGTCAGCTGTGCAGCAGGTGCCCGAAAATGGTGGTGCCGAGGTGGTGGGCGTCGGGGAGTTCGACGATAACGCCGCCGATGCCGGGGTGGGTGTCTGCCCAGCCCTGGGCGCTGGCGCGGTCGGTGAAGAAGTTGAGGTAGTGGCAGCAGGTGTCGGCGGACGGGCCTGGGCCGGCCTGTGCGCCGACGAAGACGACCGTGGTGGCCGGGTCGGCGGTGACGTGCCCGCCGTCAACGGTGACCGTGATCGGGTCGGCGGTCACCGGGTCGGCGGAGGTGATCGTCACCGGCGTGTCGAGCATCGCGGCCATACCGAGCGCGTCGACCGCGCACATGGCCGAAACCGTGGCTCCACCAGCGATCCGGACTCGATGCGGCGTCGGTGTGGCCGAGAATGGATACGCCGCCGCGATGCTCCCGGTCGCGTCGAGGCGGACGATGTCGGCGTCGTGCAGGCGGCGCAGTAGCTGCTCGACCGGCACGTCGGGCCCGGCGGCCATCTCGGTCAGATCGTCACCGGTCGGCGCCTGCCCATCGGTGGCGAAGGCACGCAGGATCGCCTGGTGCACAGCCTTTTCGGTGGGGTCTGCCGGTTGCGCGGCGGCGCGCCAGGCGCGGAGCACTGTTGCCGGAGATTCGGCGGCGGGTGGGGTGCAGCATGAGGATGCGGTGTCGTCCCCGAGTGCCGCGGTGCCGTCCGGGACGAGCCGCAACGCGGCGCGCAACGCGGCGACCGAGGGTGCGCCGTCGAGCCGCCCGGTGTCGGAGGGGTAGAGGCGGCACGACAGGCTCGGGACCTGGCCCGGCGTTGCGAACGGGTCGCAGCCGTCGACCAGCAGGGTGGGTGATCCGGTCATACCCGCGGTGGCGGCCCGGCCGGGATCGTCAATCACACGGCGGGTGATCTCGAGCTGCACCGGCTGGCCGGCGGTCGCCTGCCGGATGCGCTGTTCGAGTACCGCCACGTTGGGGCAGTCGGGGACCTGGAGGATTTCCAGTTTCACGGGTGGTCTCCTTCGTGCAGCGAGGTCAGGATCGGACAGGACCGGCGGTTGCGGGGCAGCTCGCACGTCGCGATCAACTCTGCCAGCGAGCCGCGCATGCGCTGCAGGTCCGCGATACGCCGTTCCAGCTCGGCAACCCTCGACTCGGCCAGTGCGCGGGCGGTGTCGCAGTCGTCGGGGCCGCCGTCGGCCAGCCGCAGCAGTTCGGCGACCTCGTCGAGGGTGAACCCCAGCTCCTGGGATCGTTTGACGAACCTGACCACCGCGACCGCCTCGTCGGGGTAGCTGCGGTAGCCTGCCGGGGACCGCGCCGGTCGCGCGAGCAGACCACGGCGCTCGTAATAGCGCAGGGTCTGCGCGTTGATCCCCGCCCTGGCTGCCAGCTCACCGGTCCGCATGCACACATTCTCAACCCTGTACCCGAGTACAGGGTCAAGGCCGCGCAGCCGCCGGATCCTCTCGGCTGGGTGTCTCTCGGTTTCCCCCGGGTCAGAACAGGGTGTCGCGCACGCGCAGCGGCCGGTACCCGGTGGGGCCGAGCTGGGCGAGTTCGGCGTCGATGTCGACCTCGATGGCGCCGAAGAAGTTGATGTTCTCGCTGTGGGCCGGGGAGATGTGCGTCAGCACCTCGTCGTCGATGCGCCGCCCGGCCCGCCGCATCTGTTCGGCCGCCAGCCCGTAATACTCTGTGGTCCAGGCGATGACGGCGTTGGTCGCCAACGTGAGGCACCATGCCTGTTCGGTCTGTCCCTCCAGGTGCCTCGCGCGCACGGTTCCTTCATGCGCGTAGAGCAGGTCGCGGCGGAGCGCGTGCAGGGATTCGCCCTTGTTGAGCTGGCGGGAGATCTTGCGTCGATAGCCCGGGTCGGACAGATACCGGGCGGCGTAGATCGTGCGCCGCAGCGCCCCGTACTCCTTGAGCGCCGCCGCGAGGGCGTTCTGCCGGCCCGACGCCGACAGCTTGCCGACCAGCAGCGACGCGGTGGCGTGCCCGAACTTCAGCGACCCGGCCAGCCGGAGCAGGTCGTCGTAGTGCTCGGCGATCAGATCGAGATTGCACCGCCGGGTCAAAAGCGGGCCCGCGTGCGGGAACGCGGACTCGACCTGGGCTCGCGGCGCCGCCCGGTACAGGGTGATCCGGCCCCCAGAACCGGGGGCATCCTTTTCGAAACTGAAACACTTCATAGTCGCTACCTTGGTGGAACTCTTCACGCCGAAACGGAGCGCACCTGCCATGTTCAACAATCCGACAGCACGCAATCGCACCGTCGCCGCCCTCGCGGCCATCGCTGCGGCGACCATCATGACCACCGCCTCCGCCGGTGCCGAAGGGCAAACCCCCGCCCCGGGTGCTGCAACCCCGCACGTCATCACCGCAGATCCCGGCACCCCCGGGATCTACAAGGACATACTCGCCTGCACCGTGGAGCCGGGCAGTGGCAGCAGCACAGGCAGCACGGGCTTGTGCGGTCCCCGGCCGGTGACTCGCCCGCGATGAAGGCCGAGGCTCAGGACTGAGCGGGCGGGATGTCCTCTGGCCGGGGGAGCCTGATGCGGCCCTGAGCGCGAGGCCGGTGCCGCCGCCGACGATCCCTGTGCTGCAGGGCCTGCCTGAACGCAGCGACAGCTGCACAACGGTCGGGCGGAAGGTGACCGACACCGCGGATCTCCACGCCCGCTGGGCGAGGTCAGCCGGTGGGGGCTGTCTCCGATCGGAAGAAATGTCGATCGGTGCAGCGTCGCCGGATGGGCCGGGTGCTTGACCGCGCCCGGCGACGCTGCCGGTATCCGAACACCACACCTGCGCCGAGCCAGGGCGGCCGAAGGGCAGGCAGGTGTGGCGAAGACATTCAACCAGCTACCGGGCTTGCGACCATCCACGGCACTGCTCATGGACACGCCCTGGGATGCCGGGGCGTGTTCGGCCCGCGCTCCTATCGTGTGGCTTCATGTCGAACGAACGCGTCTACCTGACCCCCGAAGCCGCCGCGTCCTTGCCGCACACGCTCCCGCTCCAGTGGGACAGCAACCGCCCAACGATCTGCCACGTCGATGTCGACGCCGCGGTCCCGCAGGACAACGGCTGGCTCAGGATCGTCCTGTCCCAGAACGAGGGCAACCAGTTCGTCCTCAGCCTGCCGCCGACCGCGGTTGCCGCGGTCGTCTGGGTTCAGGGAGCCATGTTCCCGACCTTCTGACCGAGCCGTCCCCGCTCCGGGGCACGCCTCCGCGTGTCGGAGGTGGCAAAGACTTCGATTACTACGCGGCGGTTATCGTGTTCGCGTACACCTGTCACTGGCCTCCGGCCAGGCACTCTGCCACAGAGGAGCCTGGCCCGAGACCGGTAGTAGAGGCGAACTGCCGACCTTTTCATTACGAGTGATGCAGACGTTTTCGGCACCCGGTTCGACCGGACCAACGACGCCCTTTCGCTTACAAGGCGAGTAGTTCGGATGGTCGGGGTCGCTGGAGCGCGGGGATAAATCCTGTATCGGACCGCACAGGGGTGTAGCGGCTCGGTAGGCAGGCTCTTGTTGGTGGCGCTGTTGCTGCTGGCCTCTGGCCGGGCGAGATCCTTCTGCTGAGGAGCCCGGATGTCCCGGCACTGCGCGAACTGTCACTTTTCTCGTCGGATCGGTCGCTGCACCCCACCTGTCTACGGTGCCCGCTCATGTCCGATAACGACCGAACACCAGCACCTTCCGGTGATCCCGAGCCTTCTGACGCCAGCCCGGCGAACCCTCATGGCAGGTGGAGGCAGAGGCTGCGCCGAGCGGGACGCGTTGTGATCACCACAGGCACCTTCATCGAGCGCATCGAGACGGTTGTGCGTCTCATCGACCTGTTGAGCGGCCTGCTGAGCTGAGTCCCAAGCCTCTAGGCTGAGACCTGGGATGCGTTCGGTCGGCGTCGAATACCGGGCCGGGCCTGCGTTGGAGCCTCCGGGCGTCGGATCAGGAGTCCGATTGCCTGCGCTGGAGATGGTGGCGGCGGTGTGCCGGTTATTGGCGGCAGACCCAGCTGTGGGGGTTGTCGGTGTCGAGGGCGAGCGCGTGGCCTAGACGGTTGTTGACGCAGAAGGCGTCGGTGTCGAGGAAAAGGCTGGAGAGCAGGCCGCCGCCGGGCAGTTTGGAGGGTTGTTCGCAGCGCCAGGAGTAGGCGTTGCCGGGTGCGATCAGGATGGGGTGGCCGGCGTAGGCGTGGGGGGTTTCGGGGTATTGGGTTGCGCATTGGGCGTGCAAGTCCAGTGGCACGTCGGCGGCGGCCGCGGTGGGGCAGCCGAGAAAAGCTGTGCAGAGGGCGGCCGCGGCGACGGTACCTAAGACGGTCAGGATCTTTGTTCTCGGACGGCTCTCGGACATGTCTGCACTCTCCGTTGCATTGATGAATGTATTACGGTATTGCATGAATGATCTGCTGGGGAGGGGTCGGGCGTTACGAAGACCGCCGACAGGCATGTGACCCGCCACTACTATGGCGCGGTGGTCGAGATGAACACTGCCAAGCTGAAGACGCTGGCACTGAAAGTCCTTGAGATAGTGAGTCTCCCGGACACAGTGACTCATGAATCCATCGATGTGGCGGTGTTGAGCACCGCGATGGAGACCGCACGCTTGAATGCCGGGATGGAGAAGGAGTCGGGCGGGAACCTGCCGGATTGGCCTCTCCTGCTGGGCGGGCACGTGGCGTTCATGATGCTTCGCCGAGGCAATGAGATCGTCTTGGACCCGGCGCTGGAGCTGCGGGATCCCCGATTGGTCGCTCTGGGATTGACCTACATCGAGGGCGCGGCGCTGATCTTGGCCACCCTGGTCGTGGAAACGGCCGCGGGGCCGAACTCGGCGACGATGGAGCCGACCACTCACCCGGCCGCGACCCGGGACTTCCACTGCCTGGCGGAAGTGATTCCCCACGACGACTACAGCGCCCAGACCGCGGTGCCCGCGCTGGTCGATGTCCTGCGCCGTTTCACGATTCCCGAAGCGTCTGTGCCGGACCCGTTCTCCCTGCAGAGCATCCTTCCGCCGGGCCGGATCAAGAACAAGGTGGCCCTGCTCGAGCGGCGCATCAACGGCCTGAGCCTGCCGACAAGGCTCGCCTTCACCGCCGGTCTGGCGATCGCGGGGATTGTCGCTGGCTATCTTGCGGGAAGTTCGCACGGCCCGACCGAGAACCCGGACATCGTCACCGCGACCGAGATCGCGCTCCCACCGGGGTTCCCGGAAACCTATGTCGGGCCGGCGGTGCCGAATGTGGTGGCCCGTGTGCTCGTCCACGAAAGCGAGCAGCAGCCCCATCCCCGCATGCAGTCGGTCGCCGGAGACCTTCCCGACGACGCGTTCGTGACCGGGGTCGATCACCGGCTGAGAGCCGAGATCCACTTGGGCTGGCGTGATCCCGCCCTGGGCACCGATCAGAACATCGAGCTGGCGTTGGGGCTCGATGCGGGACTGACGATCACGCCCGGCACGACGATGCTCGTCAACGACGCCAACGCCGCCCCCGGCATCGGCGCCCTGCAGCTGGCCACGACCTACACCCCCGTCGCGATGGACGAAGAAGGCGAGATCGTCTACCAGTTCGAGCTCGCCGTCAGCTCCGATCCCGCCCTGTTCTTCTGCGGCTACAATCTGCGCCCGATCAACGTTCTGGTCCGGGACGGCAACAGCCCGGTCCTGGTGACGGCCATGCCGGTCTATGTGCTCAAGAGCTGCCCCTGATCGTGAGTATCCCGCCCTCACGATCGTCTCCGTGTCCCCCGTGGCGAGGCTCCTAGCGAGTCGACCGCTGACGGGACCCCGCCGCGACGGCGGCCTGCCTGGACTCCGAGCTCAATTCATCGAGCGCGGCCTCGGCCGCCTCGAACTCCGCCCGCAGCTCGGCCTTGAGCACATCGACATTGCTCTCCGAACTGCGCAGCATCTCCGAGATCGTCGCGCGCAGCAGCTGGGACTCGGTCATCCGCCGCGCCCGCGCGATCGCAGCGAAATGCCGCGCTGTCTCCTCGTCGACGCGGACCTGCAAGGTCTTGGTCTTCCCGGCCGGTTTGCTCTTCCCTTCGCCGCGCATGGCGTCATCCCTTCGTCGAGTCGCCGCGATCACTCGCAAGTGGTCATACGTCCATTATGGCCTACAACCTGCCTGAATATGTACACCCGAGCCGCTTGTCTCATCAACAGCAAAGCATCTTGATAGACACACTTGACGTATATTTGTAATACAAATATGTTGTAGTTCACGGTCGCGCACCGGCGACCGGAACGACGGCGGAACCACACCTCGACCTCCGCCAGAAGGAAGGTAGCCAGCAATGACCAGCGCCATCCGTAAGGCCAGCATCACCGTCGTGAGCACGGCGGCGATCCTGCTCAGCGGCACCACCGCCGCCATCGCCGCACCGACCACCCCCACCGCTCCGGCGGTGTCGCAGGTGGTCGGCGAACCGCTCGGCGCCACGCAGGAGGCGGCCGCGGAGACCGTCGCCGCCCCGGCGCTCGCCAACCTGCGGCCGGAAGTGACTCCGGTGAAGCGGAACTGGGCGGCCGACACGGCCATATTCGCCGGATGCCTCGGCGGCTTCGGCTTCGTCGCCGCCCCGATCGTCGCCGGCTTCATGTTCGGCGGCCCCGGCGGCGCGGTTGCGGCCGCCAAGGCATGGATCCCGCGCCTGGGCCCGGTCGGCGGCGGCATCCTCAAGTGGTGCATGGCCTCGGTCCTGGGGATCCGCATGTAGCCTGGCCCCACACGCAACCGCCCCGCTTCCGTCTCGGAAGCGGGGCGGTTTTCGTCGTGAAGGCTGGCCGTATGCAGTCTCACCAGGTGGGGGTCGGCTTCGTCGTCGACAGTTACCACGTCGTGCCCGAGCCCGTGCTCACCATCGCCGTGAGTTAGAACAACGGGAGAGACAAGAGGTTGTCGTCCCACTTACCGTTGGCATGGGTCCTCAGGTACGGCTCTTTTCCGGCTTCGCGTACCACTCCGACTTCCACGCGGGAGTGCGGGCCTTGTACGAAGGCTCTGTTGCCATCGTCCAGCCACTCCACCGCTTGCGGCTTGGTCATGAAACCTGTCTCCCCATCGTGCTCTTGGCGCCACTTCACGTGGGTGATGTGCTCGTTTCTGGTCCCCCCGGGCGACATACGCCGATGAGTGAACAAAACCGCCACCTTCTACTCCTTTGCTCCACACAGGTTCCCGACTGCCCTGTCATAGCAGTTACGTCTGACAACAATGGACACGCTGCTAACTGCGAGCCGACCGCGACCACGCCAGGGGCGGACTGTGCTCCGGTCCGACGATGCCGGTGTGGTGATTGCCGAGTGGGGTGATGCCGACGAGGTGACGGCGCGTGCGGGTGGTGGGGCGCCGCAGGAAGGGGTTCAGGCTGCGTCGTCTCGGCGGTCCGGCAGCGGTGCGCCTCCGCGCGAACTTCTCCCGCCCGAGTCGCTCGGCATTGGCCTTTCCGCGTCCGGCGCCCGGACTCCCATGCTTCTTCCTCCTGTTGATCGGATACGGGCGGGTCTCCACCGCCGAGCAGAACCGCGACCACCAGATCGACGCCCTGCACCGCGCCGGCGTCGCCACCGGCTGTCTGCGGGGCGGATTTGGGACACCGGGCGCCGCGCGATGCCATCGGAGACTGTTGCCTGATAACTATGAGCCCCTATCTGGTTCGGTTGCTGAGTCGTCGCCAGCAGATGAGGGCTGCGGCGAGGTCGAGGAATCCGTGGTGGATGTCGGTACGGCGTTCCCATCGGACGGCCAGGCGACGGAATTGGTGGAGCAGGGCGAGGGTTTGTTCGACGATCCAGCGTCCCGCGGTGACCTTGTCGCGGGTTCCTCGTCGTGGGATGTGGCCGGTGATGCGACGTTGCCGCAGTTCCTCGTAGACGCGGGGGTAGTCGTAGCCCTTGTCCGCGATCAGGGTCTTGATGCGGTGGCGCGGCGGGCCGGAGCGTCCGCGCAGTGGTTGGACGCGGTCGAGGAGTTCGGGCAGCAGTAGGTGGTCGTTGACGTTGGCCGCGGAGAGCGTCACTGCGAGCGGGAACCCGTTGGCGCAGGTCAGGATGTGGTGCTTCGAGCCGGTCTTGGCGCGGTCGACCGGGGACGGGCCGGTCGCGGCGCCCCCTTTTTCGCTCGGATGTGGGAGCCGTCGACCATGACCCGGTCGAAATCGATCAGTCCGGCCGCGTGGGAGCGGGCCAGCATCTGCTGGTGCATCTTCTCGAACACGCCGGCGTCCTGCCAGTCGCGTAGCCGGCGCCAGCAGGTCATCCCGGATCCGAACCCGAGTTCCTGGGGTAGGTCTTCCCACCCGATACCGGTGAACAACACGAACAAGATGCCCTGCAATACCAGCCGTGGGTCCATCTGTGCAGGTCCCGGTGTCCCCGCAGGTTTCACCGGTAGTAGCGGCTCGATAACCGCCCACAACTCGTCGTCCACGATCCAGGGTGCCGCCACGACGAAACATGCTGCACGACAACTCTGTTCGCCGCCACCCAGCAGATCCTGTTAGGAACTCCAAGAAACAGCTCACCGACCTCGAATCGGTGGACGTGGGCTCGGCGGAATTCGAGACCCGCCTCGCCGCGTTGCGCCAGGCCGTCCTCACCCACGCCGAGCACGAGGAGACCGAGGAATTCAACCGGCTGCGCGCCGAGATCGACGGCGAGGAATTGCGGCGTCTGCGCAGCACCGTGGAACTGGCCGAGGCGATGGCGCCGACCCGGCCCCACCCGGGCGTGGAATCGGCCAAGGCCAATGTGCTGGCCGGGCCGTTCGCGGCCATGATGGACCGGGCCAAGGATCTGATCAGCAAGCCGCGCTGACGGCATCGGGTGCGCGCCGGGTGGCGCAGCCGGCGACCGGCGCGGTCCGGCCGAGTTGGTTGCGAGCAGTCACATCGGTTCGCCGAGCGCCGTCGCGATCAGATCCTCGCGGTCCCCGTAGAGGTGCGCGACGCCGAGCCGGGTCAACAGAGTGTGGACCTGCTCGGCGTTCCACTGCGCCTTCTGCTTCTCGAGACGGTGCAGGTAGTAGCGGAACACATCGAAGTCTTCGATGATGATGTCGGTCTTCTCCGGGTGGGCCCGGGCATCCAGTGCCGGAACGTTCTGCCCGGGTAGCAGCATCACCACGACCAGGCCGTACACGAAACATCTCCGACGACCAGACCGGGCTACCCAGTCCTTCATCGCCAGGGCGTTGGTGCGGACCTGGCTGAGGGGATCGTGGTCGTGGGTATTGCCATAGATGTCGGCGATCCGGCCGCCATCCATCAACCAGGGCCCGTTCGGCGGAACAACCACCGTGCCGTGCTGCGGACTGCGAAAGCCTTTGATCTCCAACGCGATGCACCGCTGCCTGGTCCAGACCAGTGCGTCGAGCTGTCGGCTGCGTCCGCGATGAGGGACGCTGACGTTGAGCACGGCCACGCCGGGTTGAGCCGGGCTCCACCGGACCCACTCGGCGAACCGCTTTTCGGCGGACGACAACTCCGATTCGCGGTTGACCAGCAGCAGCACAGTGACCTCCCCCGATCGACCTGCCCGAACTGGTCGGGCCGGTCTTGCTCACCGACATCGCCATCAGTGTGGCACGGTGCGCATGCCACCGTAAGTGGTTCGCGCACAATACGTTACAAGAACACATGGCAAGACTCGGGGGTGGTGTTCGTCCGCCGCGGCTCCCGTCCGGGTGGGCCCGCACCGCGTGCCACCTGGTTCGGACAGACGAATGGGACCAGCCCGACGCACGGGAAGGGTGCGGGCGGGTCCGAGCTTCGATTCGTGCTGCCGGACAACCACTTCGGGTGATCCGGGAGGGGCCTGAGGTGGAGCGGAGTCAGCCCTGGGGTGGGTTCTCCGCCCGCACCGGCTGCGGAATCGTTGATGTCAGGCCGACAACGGCATCCGACACCACGAGGACGACATCATGGTCACCAATCGAATCCGCCGCCACACCTTCGCAATCGCCTGCGCCGCAAGCCTCGCGGCACTCGGGACCGGGG
>NZ_JARWRU010000941.1 GCF_029867845.1 Nocardia farcinica
CGGCCGGGGGGGGGCCCCCCCCCCCCGGGGGGCCGGGTCCCCCGGGGGGCCCCCCCCCCCCCCCCCCCCCGCGGGGCCGGCCCCGGAGTGGTGTCCGGGGGCGGCGGCCGTCAGCGCCAGGTGAGCGGGTAGCCCAGCGACTCGAGCCAGGCCTGTAGCGAATAGCCGTGCGCGGCGATGCCGTCGATGGCGCGGGTGGCGTTCGCGACGGCGGCCTCGGCTTCGGCGGCGGTGAGCAGGCCGGCGGTGTGGGCGGCCAGCAATTCGTCGACATCGAGCAGTTCGGTGTCGCGCCCGGTGCGCACGGTGATGTCGAGGTAGTGGTCGATCGAGCGCCACACCTGCGGCTCGACCTGGCCGAACACGCCGATGTCGAGATAGAAGTCCTGGTCGCGCGGGCATTCGGGGGTGAAGTCGAACACCGTGACGCGCAGCGAGAGATCGGGCAGCAGCCAGGACTGCAGGTAATGGAATTCCGGGTGGTCGGAATGGCGCGCCATGTAGAGGCCCCACGGCTCGGTCCGGTAGTGCTCGACCGCGCGGACGAACCCCTTCGGATCGGTGTTGGTCTTGTTGGCCACATCGAAGTGCTCGACCTTGGGGCGATGCACGTGCGCGGGTTCCTGCGTCATGACCCGAAATCTACCGGGGCCGCCTCGCGCGCGTCCCCGGCCGATCCGTCGCCGGGCATTGCCGGCCCGTCCGGTTCGGATCAGCTCTGCCATTGTTGCTCGGCCATTGTTGCTGAATGATCGCCGCTCGCGCGCCCTCACCTGTCGGACCCCGCAACTACCCTGGTGACATGGCTTTCGCTACCGAGATCCCCGCCGACGGCGCAGGCACCCCGCTCGCGCACTCGGAGTTCCGCCCGGTCGGCTCCGTCGAGCGCACCGAGGGCCGCTTCGAGGTGGTCAGCGAACACAAGCCCGCGGGTGACCAGCCCGCGGCCATCGACGAGCTGGAGCGGCGCATCCGCGCGGGCGAGAAGGATGTGGTGCTGCTCGGCGCCACCGGCACCGGCAAGTCGGCCACCACGGCCTGGCTCATCGAGCGCCTGCAACGGCCGACCCTGGTGATGGCGCCGAACAAGACGCTGGCCGCCCAGCTGGCCAACGAGCTGCGGGAGATGTTGCCGCACAACGCCGTCGAGTACTTCGTCTCGTACTACGACTACTACCAGCCCGAGGCCTACATCGCCCAGACCGACACCTACATCGAGAAGGACAGCTCGATCAACGACGACGTGGAGCGCCTGCGCCACGCCGCCACCTCCAGCCTGCTGTCCCGCCGCGACGTGGTGGTGGTCGCCTCGGTCTCCTGCATCTACGGCCTCGGCACCCCGCAGTCCTATCTGGATCGGTCGGTGGCCCTGCAGGTCGGCGCCGAGGTCGACCGCGACGCGCTGCTGCGGCTGCTGGTCGACGTCCAGTACACCCGCAACGACCTCGCCTTCACCCGCGGCTCGTTCCGGGTCCGCGGCGACACCGTCGAGATCATCCCCTCCTACGAGGAACTGGCGGTGCGCATCGAGTTCTTCGGCGACGAGATCGAGGCGCTGTACTACCTGCACCCGCTCACCGGTGACGTGGTGCGTCAGGTCGACACCGTGCGCATCTTCCCGGCCACCCACTACGTGGCGGGCCCCGAGCGCATGGAGCGCGCGGTGGCCGACATCGAGGCCGAGCTGGAGCAGCGGCTGGCCGAGCTGGAGCGTCAGGGCAAGTTGCTCGAGGCGCAGCGGCTGCGCATGCGCACCCAGTACGACCTGGAGATGATCCGCCAGGTCGGCTTCTGCTCCGGCATCGAGAACTACTCGCGCCACATCGACGGCCGCCCCGCGGGCTCGGCGCCTGCCACACTCCTCGACTACTTCCCCGAGGACTTCCTGCTGGTCATCGACGAGTCGCATGTGACGGTGCCGCAGATCGGCGGCATGTACGAGGGCGACATGTCGCGCAAGCGCAATCTGGTCGAGTACGGCTTCCGGCTGCCGTCCGCGGTGGACAACCGTCCGCTGACCTGGGAGGAGTTCGCCGAGCGGATCGGACAGGTGGTCTACCTGTCGGCCACGCCCGGCCCCTACGAGCTCGGGCAGACCGGCGGCGAGGTGGTCGAGCAGGTGATCCGCCCGACCGGCCTGGTCGATCCGAAGGTGGTGGTCAAGCCGACCCAGGGGCAGATCGACGACCTGGTGCACGAGATCCGGGTGCGCTGCGAGCGCGACGAGCGGGTGCTGGTCACCACACTGACCAAGAAGATGGCCGAGGATCTGACCGACTATCTGCTCGGCCTCGGCGTGCGGGTGCGCTATCTGCATTCGGAGATCGACACCCTGCGCCGGGTCGAGCTGTTGCGACAGCTGCGGCTGGGCGAGTACGACGTGCTGGTCGGCATCAACCTGTTGCGCGAGGGACTCGACCTGCCCGAGGTCTCGCTGGTGGCGATCCTCGACGCCGACAAGGAGGGTTTCCTGCGCAGCAGCACCAGCCTCATCCAGACCATCGGCCGCGCCGCGCGCAATGTCTCCGGCGAGGTGCACATGTATGCCGACAAGATCACCGATTCGATGCAGCACGCCATCGAGGAGACCGAGCGGCGCCGCGCCAAGCAGATCGCCTACAACGAGAAGATGGGCATCGATCCCAAGCCGCTGCGCAAGAAGA
Source organism: Nocardia farcinica (assembly GCF_029867845.1). Lineage (GTDB taxonomy): Bacteria > Actinomycetota > Actinomycetes > Mycobacteriales > Mycobacteriaceae > Nocardia > Nocardia farcinica_A. Next base: position 2,664 of record NZ_JARWRU010000941.1, read on the forward strand.
TCGCCGACATCCTCGATCAGGTGTACCGGGAGGCCGAGGAGAACGAGGTCGAGGGCGGCGGCTCCGGCCGCAACGCCAGTCGCGGCCGTCGCGCCCAGGGTGAGCCGGGCCGCGCGATGAGCGCGGGCGTGGTCGAGGGCCGCGACGTGAAGTCCATGCCGAGGGCCGAGCTGGCCGACCTGGTGCAACAGCTGACCGATCAGATGATGAACGCCGCCCGCGAACTGCAGTTCGAGTTGGCGGGACGGTTGCGCGACGAGATCGCGGACCTGAAGAAGGAACTGCGCGGTATGGACGCCGCGGGACTGAGCTGATCGGCACGGGGCAGTGACGATTCGGCGCGGGGCGGTGACGATTCGGCGCGGGGCGGTGGCGGCCTGCCCTCGATCCGCGCCGAACGCGCGCCGCGCCGCACCGGCTGACGGACGCCGGTGCGGCGCGGGCGGATCAGGGAATTCAGGCCGTTCAGGCCTGGGTGGCCAGCCACTCGTTCACGCGCTGCTCGCCCTCCTCGCGGGAGACGTCCTCGACGCGGGTCATCACCACCCAGCGGTGCCCGAACGGGTCGTTGACCAGGCCGTAGCGGTCGCCGGTGACGAAGGTCTGCGGCTGCTCCACGCCGCGGGCGCCGTGCTCGGCCGCGCGCGCGATCACCGCGTCCACATCGGGGCAGTAGTGCACGATCGAGGTGTGCACCCATTCGCCGTTGGGGGCGAGCACGCCGTGCTCGGGCACCGGCACGCCCACCTGGACGGTGGAATCGCCGATACGCAGTTCGGCATGCGCCGGGCTGCCGTCCGGCAGATCGTTGCGGCTGAGCACCTCGGCGCCGAACACCGCGCGGTAGAACTCGATGGCGGCATTGCCGTCGGCGACCGCCAGGAAACAGGTGATGGAGTGGTAGCCCTCGGGAATCGGATCGACCTTCGCTGTCATGGATTCGAGTCTGCTCGGCGCGGCGGTGCGGGGCTTGTAAGAAAGCGTCAATCGCCGAAGGCGCACCGTGCGGCCTGATCCGGGCGGCGCCGGGACCGGTGCGCGCGTGTCCGGGGACGCCGGTCCCGCGGATCGCGACCCGGGGGACAAGGGCATCCTGCGGCCGAGGGAACAGTCCAGGTACCGCTCGCTGCGCCGGCTTCCGCCAGGCCAGGCGGCGGGGCGGTTCGTGAACTGGTACTGGCTGGTGGACTGGGACCTGCGCGGCAGGCCGGCCTACCGGGCCGAGGTGCTGTCGTTTCCCAGTGTGAACCTGACCTTCGAGCAGAGCCCCACCCGCACCGGCGCGTTCGTCACCGGGGTCACCACCGCCCGCTACATCCGCGAATTGACCGGTGTGGGAAGGGTTTTCGGTGTCCGTTTCCGGGCGGGCGGATTCGCCGCCCACACCGGCGTCGATGTCGGCGCGCTGCGCGACCGCAGCCTCGCCCTGGCCGAACTCTTCCCGGACGCGGGCGACATCACCGAGCGGGTGCTCGCCGAACCCGACGACGCGGCGCGGCGCGACCTGGTGGAGGGCTGGCTCGCGGTCAGGACGGTCGAGCCCGACGAGGTGTACCGCCTGGTGCTGCGCATCGTGGCAGCGATGGAGCACGATCGCGAACTGACCCGCGTCGACCAGGTGACCACTCGCTTCGGGGTGTCGATCCGCACGCTGCAGCGCATGTTCGCTCGTTACGTCGGCGCGAACCCGAAGTGGGTGCTGCGGCGCTATCGGTTGCAGGACGGGGCCGAGCTGCTCGCCCGCGGCGCGGTCACGGATTTGGCGGCGCTGGCCGCCGAGCTCGGATATTTCGACCAGGCGCATTTCTGCCGGGAGTTCGTCGCGGAGATCGGAATGCCGCCCTCGGAGTACGCGCGGCATTCCGCCGAGGCTGCTGCGGGATTTGCGTCCGGGCCGCTCGAGGATGTGGCGGCGAATTCGAGTGGCTGATTTCCGGGGGCGTCGCGAAAGCGTGGCAGTGGCGGGCTTCACAATTGCCGCACCGACGCTGTGGCGTCGATGACAGGACTGGTCAGCGGCCTGTCCGATGGGTGACGGCGGTGCGATCCGGCCGGTGCCGGATTTCCGTCTCCTGTGATGAAAGTCCCAGCGCGCCAGGGCGCTTGGTAATCATTGTGACTGTTCACAGGATATGGGCATCGCTTTTTCGATCCGCGCTGGTGAGTCGGTATCCGGCACAAACAGCGCCGGTACCGATTCCCAGTCGGCCGCGACATGGCCGGGTGTGATGTGTTGCGAATTATGCGGTTTCCGCACCCGGAGGGGCTATCGTCGGTGCAGTCGCCGCGTCGGAGCCCGACATGCCGGGAGTGCCGAGCGCAGGCACCCGACCCGCATAGTTGGAGGAGAAATGACCGCCTACCGGACCATTGTCGTCGGTACCGATGGCTCGGACTCGTCATACGTAGCAGTCGAGAAGGCCGCCGCGCTGGCGGCCGATGCCGGAGCCACCCTCATCGTGGCCTGCGCCTACTACCCGACCGACGACCGGGAGATCGCCGCCGCCGCCGACGTGCTCAAGGACGAGGCCTACCAGGTCCGCGGGTCCGCCCCCACCACCGAGATCCTGCGCGTCGCCCGCGACAAGGCCGCTGCCGCGGGCGCCGAGGACATCGTGGAGCGTCCCATCATCGGTGAGCCGGTCGAGTCGCTGCTCGGGCTGATCAAGGAGACCGGCGCCGACCTGCTCGTCGTCGGCAACCGGGGCCTGAACACCCTGGCGGGCCGTCTGCTCGGCTCGGTGCCCTCCGACGTCGCCCGCAAGTCGCGCTCGGACGTGCTCATCGTCCACACCGTGCGCTG
>NZ_JARWRU010000942.1 GCF_029867845.1 Nocardia farcinica
GCGGACCGCCCCGGGGGGAGGGGCACGGTCCTGGACGCCCTCACCTACGCGGGCAATCGCGCCTCGCTCGCGCCGGTCGAGCAGCACATCGATTTCGTGCACGGCGACATCGCCGATCTGGACCTGGTCGACGAACTGGTCAGCGGCGTGGACGCGGTGGTGCATTTCGCCGCCGAGTCGCACAACGACAACTCGCTGGCCGAGCCGTGGCCGTTCGTGCAGACCAACATCATCGGCACCTACTCGCTGTTGCAGGCGGTGCGCCGCTACGACGTGCGCTACCACCACGTCTCCACCGACGAGGTCTACGGCGACCTGGCCGCCGACGAGCCCGCGTTCACCGAGACCACCGCCTACAACCCGTCCAGCCCGTACTCGGCCACCAAGGCCGCCAGCGACATGCTGGTGCGGGCCTGGACGCGCTCGTTCGGCATCCGCGCCACGTTGTCGAACTGCTCCAACAACTACGGGCCCTACCAGCACGTGGAGAAGTTCATCCCGCGCCAGATCACCAACCTGATCGACGGCGTGCGTCCCCGCCTCTACGGCGCGGGCCACCAGGTCAGGGACTGGATCCACGTGCACGACCACAACCGGGCGGTCTGGGACGTGCTGGAGCGCGGCCGCATCGGCCAGACCTACCTGATCGGCGCGGACGGCGAACTCGACAACCGCACCGTGGTCGGCATGCTGCTCGAGGAGTTCGGGCGCGACCCCGACGATTTCGACCACGTCACCGACCGGCCAGGCCACGACCAGCGCTACGCCATCGACGCCACCCGGCTGCGCGCCGAACTCGGCTGGCAGCCGCGCTACGCCGACTTCCGGGCGGGCCTGGCCGCCACCGTCGCCTGGTACCGGGACAACGAGGACTGGTGGCGCCCGCACAAGGAGGCCACCGAGAAGGCCTACGCCGCCGCGGGCGAACGCACGCTCACCGCCCCCGGCGAATGACCACGACCCCCCGCCGGGCGGGGCCCGCTCAGCCCCAGACGATCGAGTGGTACTTGACCACGGTGGCCACCAGCGCCAGCGTCGTCGCCGAGACGATCACGATCGCGGGCCCGGCCACCGGGGTGCGGCCACGCTCGTCGGTGAGCCGCAGCGGCATCCAGCGCAGCAGCGTGACCAGCCCGAGCAGCGCCAGCGGGACGAAGTAGCGGCCCTGCACGCCGTCGATGATGTAGTAGCCGACCGGCGTGAACGACATGTACAGCGTCACATAGATCATCGCCACGCTGGCCGCCACGGTCAGCGCGATCAGCCAGGTGCGCAGGCGGTCCGCCGACACCGGGTCCATCCGGTCGCCGATGCCGACGCTCACCGCCAGCGCCAGCAGGCAGGCCAGCACGGTCAGCGCGGGCACCTCGATGTAGGCGAAGCCGAGTTCGCCGAAGAACTGGGTGAACCACAACTGGTCGCGGTAGATCAGGCTGTCGCGGAACACGCCGAGGAAGCCGATCGGGTCGCCGAGGATCTCGCCGAGCTGCTCGTCCGGCTTCACCGTGTACCACTGGTGCGGCGGGCGCATGAGGCTCATGCCGTCGCCGGTCGGCGCGGCGATCGACATCCACGCCAGGAAGGACACTCCGCCGACGCAGGCGAACGCCCACGGCACCAGCCGCCGCCAGTCGAAACCGCGCTCGGCGACGCCGCCGAAGAAGGCGAACCGGCGCACCGGCACCAGCACGATCAGCATGGCCAGCAGCACGTAGGTCGGCTTGCTCAGCGGCAGCAGCAGGGTGGCGGCCAGGTAGGCCACCGTCTCCGGCTTGGTGTACGCCCTGCCCAGGAACAGGCCCTTGACCAGCAGCGCCGACACCAGCAGCGCCAGCGCGTTGGTCATGGTGTCGGCGGTGACGGTGCCCGCCTGGAAGACCGCGATCGGCAGCACCGCCACGGTCAGCGCCAGCCACTGCACCCGGTGGCGGCGCAGCGTGTACAGCGCGAAGCCGCCGACCAGCAGATAGCCGAAAAGACCGGACAGCCTGGTCAGCAGCACGGTGTCGCCGACGTCGAGCCCGAGCGCCTCGGCGGTCCTGATGCCGATCGCGGCGGGCACATAGGCCACGGGGGAGTAGGCGGCGGTGTTGGTGAACCACACCGCGGTCGTCTCCTCGCCGGGCTCGGCCGCGCGCAGGCGCTCGTAGACCATCGGATCGGCGACCATCGGGTCCGGCTCGCCCGGGTTGTTCGTGTAGTCGTCGAGCGCGTAGCCCATCAGCTCGTCGAACTCGACGGGTTCCACGTCTCCGTAGGCCACGCCGCGCTCGTCGTCGATCTCGGTGGGCAGTAAGCCGCCGTGCGCCACCTGGTAGGCGCGACCGAACTGGGTGATCTCGTCGTGGCCCCAGAACGGCGGGGTGATCACGCTGAACACCGCGCCGAACAGGCCAGCGAGCACCACGAACG
>NZ_JARWRU010000943.1 GCF_029867845.1 Nocardia farcinica
CCTATTGGGGTTTGCGGGGGTGTCCCCAAAATTAAACCGCCCCGCGCGTCTCGCGGTGGGGCCCTTCTCGTACTGTGCGCCATCAGGGACTCGAACCCCGAACCCGCTGATTAAGAGTCAGCTGCTCTGCCAATTGAGCTAATGGCGCGTGCCCCGGTTTCGGTCTTGCTCCGTGTTCCGGTGCGGGACAAACATTAACAGCAGGAAGCGGCAGAAGTGAAATCGCCTGGTCAGAGACCCTTTCCTTGCCGCTGTTCGCGGTAGCCGCGCCGGTCACGCGCGGGGGCGGCAGGGATGCGAGGGCGTCCACACGGGGACGGGTGGCGGTCCGTAACGGAGGTGACGGTGTCCGCGATGCCTTCTCCGGGGAGCTTCTCTCGTCGCGCGTCGGCGCGACCCATCGGCGTGAGCGCGGTCATTGGACACCCTCCACCTGGCTGGCAGAATGACAGTCAGGTTCTCGACCGGACCGGCCGATGGGCGGTCGCGCGGTGGGTTGAGTTTCCGCATCGGTCGAATTCCAGCCGTCGTCACGTGTCGTTCGAACGTGCCCGACGGTGTCGAAACGTGAAATGGGGTTGATGATGAGCAGTGGTCATGGTCGGCGTCGAGCGCGAAGAACCCGCCGGACATCACGAGTGCTCACCCTTCCCGCGCTCGTCCTCGCCGTGCTCGCGCTCGCGCTGACGTCGTGTTCCACCTCGACGAGCGACAACGCCACGGTCGCCATCGATCGCAATCCGATCACCGAACTCATCAAGCCGAAGCTGCTGTCGCCGGTCAAGGACGGCGACAAGGGCGTCTCGCCGGGCATGCCGATGACCTTCGAGGTCCAGGACGGCCGCTTCACCGACGTCCAGCTGGTCAACGAGCAGGGCAAGGCGGTGCAGGGCGAGCTGGCCCCCGACGGGCGCAGCTGGTCGACCACCGAGGTCCTCGGTTACGGCCGCACCTACACCCTCGCCGCCCAGGCCGTCGGTCTCGGCGGCGCGAACTCCGCCACGCTGAGCTTCACCACCAGTTCACCGGACAACCAGACCAAGCCGTACCTGAGCCCCGGCGAGGGCGAGGTCGTCGGTGTCGGTCAGCCGGTGGCCATCCAGTTCGACGAGAACATCCCCGACCGCAGAGCGGCCCAGGAGGCCATCAAGATCACCACCACGCCACCGGTCGAGGGCGCCTTCTACTGGCTGAACAATCGCGAGGTGCGCTGGCGGCCGGAGAACTTCTGGGCGCCGGGCACCCGGGTCGACGTGGAGGTCGACGTCTACGGCGTGAACCTGGGCGACGGTCTCTACGGCCAGGAGAACATCACCTCGCACTTCGTCATCGGCGACGCGGTGATCTTCACCGCCGACGACAACACCAAGATGGTGACCGTCACCCGCAACGGCGAGGTGATCAAGGAGATGCCGACCTCGATGGGCAAGGACAGCACGCCCACCGACAACGGCGTCTACATCCTGGCCGACAAGCACGAGAAGATCGTGATGGACTCCTCCACCTACGGTGTCGCGGTGAACTCGCCCGACGGCTACCGCACCCCGGTGGACTACGCCGTGCGCATGTCCTACAGCGGCATCTTCTTCCACTCGGCGCCGTGGTCGGTGGGCGCGCAGGGCTACAGCAACACCAGCCACGGCTGCCTGAACCTCAGCCCGGCCAACGCCCGGTGGGTGTTCGAGAACGCCAAGCGCGGCGACATCGCCATCGTGAAGAACACCGTCGCCGGTACGCTCTCGGGCACCGACGGCCTCGGTGACTGGAACATCCCGTGGGAGGTCTGGAAGGCGGGCAACGCGGACATCTCGTAGTCAGTCCCGCTGTCGGCCCGGACCTGCCGGCCCGGAGCACGGCCACGGCCGCCACGACGATCCCCGTCGCGGCGGCCGAGTCGTTTCCGGGGACGATGGCGTCAGGCGTTGTTCAATCCCTGGAAGCGAGCGTCGGATGGCCGGCTACGAGGTGCGCAAGGTGCACGAGTGCGAGTTCTGCGATCGGCAGGAGGAGTCGCTCGGGGTGACCGCCGAACCGGGCGCCGCCGAGGCGCTCGCCGAGGCCGATGCGGGCGCGCGGCTGTCGTGGCGGCGGTTCGACGGCGGATTCCCGCTGTGGGCGGACGGAGACGACGGGGTCTGGGTCTACTACATCCACGAGCGCGCGTGATCCGCGCCGCGGACAGCGAGCGCGGGCGTGACGGGGATGCGCGGAACGCGGGGCCGGACGAAAGCGGGGGCCGCGCACCCCGGGCCGCCCCCCGCCGGCGGGGGGGGGGGGGGGGGGGAACCCCCCCCCCCCCCGCGCACAACCCGG
>NZ_JARWRU010000944.1 GCF_029867845.1 Nocardia farcinica
CCGAAGGCGGCGGTGATGCCGAGCAGCACCGCGAAGACCACCGCGAGCGCCCGCACCGGCACCCCGCGCGCCAGCGCCACCTCCGGGTCGGCGCTGGCGAACAGCAGCGGCCGGTAGATCACCGCGAGCACGGCCAGCACGATCACCGTCCCCGCGGTCAGCATGGCCAGGCCGCTGTTGCCGACGCTGACCACCTGACCGGTCAGCAGCGAGAACTTCGAGCCGGCGCGCTCGGGACCCAGCCACAGGAACAGCACCGACAGGCCGAGGCCGAAGGACAGCACCACCGCGATCACCGAATCGCGCTCGCGCGCCCTGGTGCCGAGCAGGCCGAAGAGCACCGCGGCCACCACCGAGCCGACGATGGCCCCGAAGCCGACGCCGATCCCGGCCAGCAGCGCCGCGGCCGCGCCGGTCAGCGACAGCTCGCTGGTGCCGTGCACGGCGAAGGACATCTGCCTGCTGATGATCAGCGGGCCGATCGCGCCGGCGAGCAGCCCGAGCAGGGCCGCCGCGAGCAGGGCCTGCTGCACGAAGTCGTAGCCGAGCAGGTTCGCGGTGGTGGCGAAATCGAACATCGAACCGAGCACGTCGGCGAGCTTGTCCATCAGGCGTGCACCCCGCTCTGCGGTTCCTCGCCGTGGCAGTGTTCGGCGCCCGCCGAGCCGAGCGCGTCCAGGGAGTCGCCGGTGCCGACGACCACCAGCCGCCCGCGCACCCGCAGCACGTCGACCTCGGTGCGGTACAGCTCGGAGAGCACCTCGGAGGTCATCACCTCGTCGGGGGTGCCGACCCGGAACGCGCCGTTGACCAGGTACAGCACCCGGTCCACCAGCGGCAGGATGGGATTGATCTCATGGGTGACGAACACGACCGCGGTGCCGTGGCTGCGCCTGCGCCGGTCGATCAGCTCGGCCACCAGCCGCTGATTGGCCAGGTCGAGGCTGAGCAGCGGCTCGTCGCACAGCAGCACCTCGGGATCGCCCACCAGCGCCTGCGCCACCCGCAACCGCTGCTGCTCGCCGCCGGACATCAGTTCCAGCGGGGCGTGCGCGTAGCGTTCGGCGCCCACCGCGGCGATCGCCTCGGCCACCCGCCGCGCGCGCTCCCCGCGCCCGCGCAGGCCGAGACCCCAGCGGTGCCCGTCCACCCCGAGCCCGACCAGGTCGATCCCGCGCAGCTGCACGCCCGCGTCGATGGTCTTCTGCTGCGGGATGTAGCCGATGTCGGCATTGCCGGTGCGCGCCGGCGCCCCGGCCACCTCGGCGGTGCCCGCGCGCAGCGCCAGCTGACCGAGCAGCACCTTCAGCAGCGAGGTCTTGCCGCTGCCGTTCGGGCCGAGCACGGCCACGAACTCGCCGGGGGCGATGTCGAGATCGAGCCCCTCCCACAGCGTGCGCTCGCCGAAGCCGAGGCTCGCGCCGCGCAGGCGGACCGCGGGCACGACCTCGTCACCGGGCGTCCGGGGCGCACGGCGCGCGGCGGCCCCGGTGGCCGGCTGCGCGGGGGCCGACCGGTCGGGCGGCTCGACGGCGGGGGACTCGTTCGGATCGGTGGGCTCGGTCAGCGCTGCTCCCAAGGGCTGGTCGGGATGGGGCGGATCGTCCGTGGCACGGCTCGGGGCGAGACGGTCTCGGCGTCGGGACGGTCTCGGTCGGGACGACTCGGATCAGGGCGGGGCCGGGATCAGCGAAGTGCGGCGGCCAATGCCTCGGCGTTGCGAGTCTGCCACTGAATGTAATCCAGGCCGTCCGGCAGGGTTTCGGTCACCTCGACGACCGGGATACCCGCGGCCTCGGCGGCCGCCCGCACGTCCTCGGTGGTCTTGTCCTCGGTCTGGATGTTGTAGATCAGCGCGCGCACCTGGCCGCTCGCGATCAGTTCGCGCACCGCGGCCACCGCGGCCGGGGCTGGGTCGGTGCCCTGCTCGATGGCCTCCTGGAACTCGCCGGGCGTGCGATCCTCCGCGCCCGCGGCCAGCACCAGATAGGAGGCCAGCGGTTCGGTCTGCAAAACCGGCTGTCCTGGGCGTTCGGCGGCGACGGGTGCGACGATCGCCTCGACGGCGCCCAGGCTCGCGACGAATCCGGCGGCGCGCTCGGCGTAGGCGGCGGCGCGCTCGGGATCGAGTTCGCCCAGTTCCTCGGCGATCCGCTCGGCGACCGCGCCCGCGACGTGGATGTCGTAGAAGACGTGCTCGTTCCCGTGGTCGTGGTCGCCGCCGTGCCCGTGGCCGCCCGGCTCTTCGCCGTGGTCGTCGCTGTGGTCGTCGTGCGGGTGGTCGCCGGTGGTCATCGCCTCGGCGGCCCGGGTCTGCTCGGCGACGGCGACCGCCTCGACGGCGGGCTTGTCCTTGCCGCCGAGCGCCTTGTCGATGAAGGCGTCGTAGTGGCCGCCGTTGAAGACCACCAGATCGGCGTCGGCGAGCGCGGCCGCCTGCACGGCGGTGACCTCGAAGGAGTGCGGGTCGGCGGCCGGATCGGAGATCAGCGCGGTCACCTCGGCGTCGGGCCCGGCCACCGTCGCGGCGATGTCGCCCCAGACGTTGGTGGAGGTCACCACGCTGATCCGGCCGGAATCGGCGTCGTCGGTGCCGCACGCGGCGGTCCCCGCGATCGTCAGGGCGGCTAGGGCGATGGCACTGCCTGTGGCGCCCGCGAACCGGGCAATTCTGTTGGTCACGCTGGGTACTCCACACTCGTGGCGAGCTCTAAACGGAAACGGTTTCCATGTACAGTAGCGCAGTCCACGGTCGAGATCCGAATCGATCCAGGCAGGAGAGCCCCGCACCGGCGGGCCCCGCGCGGAAAAGGCCGACGGGCCCCCCGCCCGGGGGGGGGGGGGGGGCGCCCGGGGGGCCGGGCGCCCGGGGGGGGGCCCCGCCCGGCCCCGCGGGGGGGGCCAAA
>NZ_JARWRU010000945.1 GCF_029867845.1 Nocardia farcinica
CAAGCGGACAACGCCGAGCGCGCCCGCAGGCGTCCCTGGTAGCGGCAACGCACGGGTCAGTCGTCGTCGCCTTCGGCCCAGCGGGCGAATTCGGTCCAGCTGATCTGGATCGGGTTGTTCCGGCGGGCGTGCTTGGGCCGCCAGTCCAAGCTGCCCTCGGACACCTGCAGGGTGCCCAGGACCTTCCCGTCGATCTTCACGTCGAAGCTCAGGTCGATCCCCTTGACCTCGAGCCCCTTGATCGACAACCGCACATCGTGATCAGCCACGAATCCGTCCTTCCATCAACAGAATCGGCGCGCAGAACACGCACCGGAAATCAGCACCGCGAGGATGATCGTCGGCCACCCTGGAGATGTGACAGACCCCGTGGACCTCGACGCGTTGACCGATGCCGTGGCCGCCCTCGACCCCGCCCCACGCCAACGCCGCTGGATCTCGCTGAGCCTGTGCGTCATCGATGCCGTGTGGAGCATCGCCGCCCGCTACCACCAGCTGGTCGTGCCCACCGTCGAAAAAGTCGGCGCCACGTTCGGCCTCGACGAACTCACCACCCCCGCCACCGCCACCCTGCCGCCGGACCCGATCCCGCTACCGACGTTGCTGTCCCGCTTCCCCGACGAACAAGCACTGCGCGCGGTCACCACCAGCAACCGGACCTCCACCCGCGGCGGCATCTACAAAGCCGACGCCGCCCTGCGCTACGCCCGCATCCTCACCGGCCACGGCATCGACACCCTCACCCACGCCCAACAACTGCTCGGCGATCCGGACCGGCTCGCCGCCGTCGAGCACGGCCTGCACGGTGTTCCCGGCGACGGTGCGCACGCGGTGCGCCGCAACTACCTGTGGATGCTCGTCGGCGCCGACGACCTGATCAAACCCGACCGCATGATCCTGCGCTGGTTCCACCACCACAACGCCCCCGCCGATCCGGCCACCGCCACCACGCTGATCGGCCAGATCACCGACCGGCTCAACCACCGCAACCAGAACAGCGCCGCGACGCCCCGCCGGTACACCCCCTGGGAAGTCGACCACGCCATCTGGCAAGCTGGCCGCCTTGCCTCTACCCGGCCTGGAATGCGAGGTCGCCAACCTCGAACCCGCTGACTCTTGATCAGCGGCTTCAGGGGTCGCGCATTCCCTGATGACACTCGTAATCGGCAGGTTAGTGGGCAGCAGTCTTCGGCTGGCGGCCGTAGAGGGTGGAGCGTTTGACGCCGACGATGTCGGCGATCTGCTGCACGGCGTGCCGGCGCTCGTCGTAGAGCCGCTGGGCGTTCTCGGGCGGCAGCCACCGACGCGAGCACGGGGCAGTCCCGACTGAGAGTTGCGGGCTATGAGGTCTACCGCTTCGGCGGGCAAGAACTCGTTGGAAGTGGCGCAAAAGCCTCGGTGGCCGCCTTCTTCGATGCACCGCAGGAACGCACTGATTCGCCGAATGGTTGCTGGACCAGCAAACTGGCTGGCGTGTCTCCGAGCGACACGCCGAGACGACCATCGCTGCGAACCTGCTCAGGGGTCACGGCAAAGCCTTCCCGCGAAGGCTGCCCTGCAGTTCATGTCGGGTGTGTCCGATCTGTTACGGATCCAGGGCCACCACAACATCGCCAGCGGACTCCGCTACCACTCCTACCAGCACGAACGCCCACTCGAACTGCTCAAAAATTGCTAAGCAGATTTACCGGAGCCCTGCGAACCTGCTCCCGCACAGATCACTCCTGAAGGCCCGTGCAGCAGACCGCTGCAACAGTCGGGATCCTCAACATGACAGCGACGGTCGAAATCTCGAAGTCGCTTGCGACCACGATTGCGCCGTCTCGGCCTCCGCAGACCGCTGGGCGTAGCTCGGTATGGCACCGGGCCCATAGCCCACGCGAGGGTGTTGGTCGGCGGCCTCCTGGTCGATCACGACACTCTGTGGCTGCACGCCACAACCGTGGTCATCAAGGATGGCGACAGCCATCGGCGCTGGTAGGGCATCACTTTCCGACACCGACCGCATGTCCCGCGTGTGACCGTTTTGTGGCCGTTTTGAGCGTGACGGGCCGGTATTCGGGCTGATCTCCAGTGATGAAGAGGCCCCGCCCCCCCCGGGGGGGGGGGGGGGGGGCGCGCGGGGAAAAGGGGTGTGGGGGGAGGTATGTATAAACCCCAAGGGCCGACGTT
>NZ_JARWRU010000946.1 GCF_029867845.1 Nocardia farcinica
CTCAGCCCAGCAGGCGGGGCAGCCGTCATGGCCCTCGAGAACGTCGTGGTCGTGCTCGAACTCGCCACCACCACGGGGGATGGTGTGGCCGAGAGCGCGGGCCCGCTGCGCCTCCAGCTCTTCGATCCGGGCGCGGGCGAGCCGCTGCCGATCACACCCAGTTGGCCGCCGACCTCGACGACGTCGTCCTCCTGGGCGGTGATCTCGAGCAGGGTGCCCGCGACCGGGGACGGGATCTCGGTGTCGACCTTGTCGGTGGAGACCTCGAGCAGCGGCTCGTCGACCTCGACCTGGTCGCCGACCGCCTTCAGCCAGCGGGTGACGGTGCCCTCGGTGACCGACTCGCCCAGTTCGGGCATCTTCACCGGGGTGCCCTCGGCGGGACCGGAGGACCCGGGGGCCTGTTCGGCCGGCTCGGGTTCGGGCTCGGCGGCGACGGCTTCCTCGGCGGGAGCCTGCTCGGCCGGGGCCTCGGGCGCGGGGGCGGGGGCGGCGGAGGCCTCACCGGCCTCGGAGATCACGGCGAGCTCACCGCCGATCTCGACCACGTCGTCCTCCTGGGCGACGATCTTCGACAGCACGCCCGCCGTGGGGGACGGGATCTCGGTGTCGACCTTGTCGGTGGAGACTTCGAGCAGCGGCTCGTCGACCTCGACCGTGTCTCCTTCCTGCTTCAGCCACCTTGTCACCGTTCCCTCGGTGACGCTCTCACCAAGAGCCGGCATCTGGACGGAGAAGGCCATGTCCGTTGACTCCTCTGACTGCTCGACGGGTTCTACAACAGTTGATCGTCCGCCGGGCGCTCACCGCGGTCGCGGCGAAAACCCGGGAGCCGCGCCGACATTCTGCGCGTACCGGAGATCGGTGCGGTTCTTTGTACCGCCGCCCATCCTTGCACTCGGCGCCGTGGCGTGTGGCACAGGGCGGTCAGTTTTCCGCCCGCTGGCACTATGGAAACGACGGCGGAGAGCGTTTCGCCGGGCGAGGAGGAGGTCGGCCGGATGGGTCTGTGGGAGCGCCTGCGCGGCGCGGGAGGCCGGGGCGGATCCTCCGGCGTGTCGAGCGCCGACGCGCGGTATCTGGCCGAGTGGGTGCGCACGCACACCGGTGTGGAGGGCTACGTCGAGCCGAAGACCGCGGTCACCGACGTGACGGTGGTGCTGGTGGCCGCCGACGGTGAGTGGACCCGGCGGGTGGTCGGGGAGTCCGGGGCCGCGCGGCTGGCGAAGGATCTGCGCATCCCGGTCTACGACGTGGCCAAGACCGGATATCCGCAGCGCATGCGCGACCACGACGCGCGCAAGCGCGTCGAGCGCCGTCGCGCGCTGGAGGACGAGCTGCGCGATCTGTGAGCGCCGCCCGGCGGCTCGGAGGCGGCCGCCGAGCGGGGGTCCACCGGAAGTGGATCGGCTTCCGGTGTGGGTTGCTCACTCCTCGGCGGCGATGTCCTCGAGAACCGCGATGAGGGTGCGCACCGGGACGCCGGTGCCGCCCTTGCCGATGTAGCCGAACGGGCCGCCGGTGTTGTAGGCCGGGCCCGCGATGTCCACGTGCGCCCACTGGACGCCCTCGGGCACGAACTCCGCGAGGAACAGGCCCGCTGAGAGCATGCCGCCCCAGCGGTGCGGGGTCACGTTGGCCAGGTCGGCGATCTTGGAGTTCAGGTCGGCGCGCAGCTCGGCCGGCAGCGGCATGGCCCAGCCGTTCTCGCCGACCTCGCGGGAGATCCGCGCCACCCGGTCGCGGAACTCGTCGGTGCCCATCACACCGGGGGTGCGGGTGCCGAGGGCGACCATCTGCGCGCCGGTCAGGGTGGCCACGTCGATGAGGTACTGCGGCTCGTCCTCGCCCGCGCGCACGATCGCGTCGGCCAGGATGAGCCTGCCCTCGGCGTCGGTGTTGAGCACCTCGACGGTGGTCCCGCCGTACTGGGTGAGCACGTCGCCGGGGCGCTGCGCGGTGGCCGACGGCATGTTCTCGGCCATCGGCACGGTCGCGGTGACGGAGATCGGCAGCCCGAGCCGGGCCGCGAGCAGGGTGGTGGCCACGACCGCGGCGGCGCCCGCCATGTCCGAGGTCATGTTCTCCATGTTGGCCGCGGGCTTGATGGAGATGCCGCCGGTGTCGAAGGTGATGCCCTTGCCGACCAGCGCGACCTTCTTGTCGCCGCCGTTGTAGCTCAGGCGGACCAGCCGCGGCGGGCGTGAGGAGCCCTTGCCGACGCCGAGCACGCCGCCGTAGCCCTGTGCCTCCAGCGCCTGCTCGTCGAGCACCTCGACATCGAGGCCCGCCGCCAGGCCCAGCGTCTCGGCGCGGGCGGCGAACTCGGCGGGGTAGAGGTGGCTGGGCGGGGTGTTGACGAAATCGCGCGCGGTGGCGACGGCCTCGGCCACCAGCGCGGCCCTGATCAGCTCCGCCTCGCCGAAATCGGCCGTCGGCACCAGGAATTCGACACGCGCCAGCGGACCCTCGTCCGGCTTGGGCGCGGACTTGGCCGAGCGGAACGGGGTGAAGGTGTAGGCGCCGAGGTAGAAGCCCTCCGCGGCGGCGGCCAGATCGAGCCCGCCCAGGGTGGTGGCGACCAGTTCGGCGCCGCTCAGCGAACGCGCGGCCACGCCTGCGCTGCGACGGATCTGCTCGGCGTCGACCTTCTCGGCCGCGCCGAGGCCGACGGCCAGCACGCTGGCGACCTCGTCGAGCCCGGCGGGCGCGGGCACCCGGGTCAGTTCCTCGGCCTTGCCCTTGGCGCCGACCGCGCCGAGGGCGTCGAGCAGGTCGGCGCGGACCTGCTCGGTGAGCACGTCGCCGAACAGGTCGTCGGGGACGATGGACGGACCGTTCTCCGAGGACGTCAGTCCGATCACGAGCACGTCGGTGTCCGGGCTCAGTGATTCGGCGCGCGCCAGTTCGGGTCCGAGTGGGCGATCTGCAACAGCGGTCATGGGCACAGGCTATTCGGTCGGTTCCCCGCCGCGCAGCGCACGTCCCGGCGCGTGGCGCGCACTGTGACCGGCTTCGCGCCCACCCCGCCGCGCGGTGATGCCGTCGAGCAGCAGCGCGACCGATTCGGCGAGCAGGGCGTCCAGATCCGGTGCGGCGGACGAGGCCGCGGCCGCCAGCGCCCGGTGCAGGGCCGGGCGCGCGCCGGGGGCGAGCAGCTCCTCGAACTCCGCCCGTGCCGGGGCGTCGCCTCGACTGTCTCGGCGCGGGCCGTGCTCGGTGGTGCGCAACAGGGCCAGTCCCTGGACCAGCCCGGACAGCGCGAGATAGGCGGTGAGCCTGTCCTCGGGCGAGACGCCGAGTTCCTCCAGCGCGGCGAAGCTGCGTTCGAGGGTGTCGAACAGCGACGGGCCGAGCGGGGGGCTCAGGCGGGCCAGCGTGGGCAACATCCAGGGGTGGTCACGGTAGAGGCCCCATTCGCGCGCGGCTTCCACGGCGAGCGCGGTGCGCGGGTCGTCCGGCGGCGGGGCGGCGACCTCGGCGTGCTCGGCCATGACCAGTTCGGTCATGGCCGCCAGCAGGGCGGCGCGGTCGGGGTAGTGGCGGTAGAGGGCGGCGGTGGCGACGCCGAGCTCGCCCGCCAGCCTGCGCATGGTCAGGCCGTCGAGGCCATCGCGGTCGGCCAGTGCCACCGCCGTCGTGGCGATGGCGACCCTGGTGAGGCGGCCGGGGCGCGGCGGTCGGCGCTCGGCGGTCGTGGCCCCCCCCCCGGGGGGGG
>NZ_JARWRU010000947.1 GCF_029867845.1 Nocardia farcinica
GGGGGTCTGGGGCCGGCGCCCGGCACCGATGCCCGCGGGGGCGGTGCCGCGCGTCGAATGGGCCACAGTTCGCATCCGCCTGCGTGTCCGCGGAGGCGATGGGCAAAGATGGACACCGTGACTCATTGGCCAGCGCCCCACGTCGACGTCCCTGTTCACGCGACCGTGACCCTGCCTGGGTCGAAATCGATCACCAATCGCGCGCTGATCCTGGCGGCGCTCGCCGACGGTCCATCCACCATCACCGGCGCGCTGCGCAGCCGCGACACCGACCTGATGATCGCCGGCCTGCGCGCGCTGGGCGCGCGGATCGAGGGCGACGGCGAGACGCTGACGGTCACCCCGGCCCCGCTGGGCGGCGGCACCGTGGACTGCGGCCTCGCGGGCACCGTCATGCGGTTCCTGCCGCCGGTCGCCGCGCTGGCCGACGGCCGCGTGCACTTCGACGGCGACACCCAGGCCAAGCTCCGCCCGCTGCGCACCATTCTGGACGCGCTGCGCTCGCTCGGCGCCGAGATCGAGGGCGACACACTGCCTTTCACCGTGACCGGCACCGGCGGCCTGCGCGGCGGCGCGGTCACCATCGACGCCTCCGGTTCCTCGCAGTTCGTCTCCGGCCTGCTGCTGTCGGCGGCCCGCTTCACCGAGGGCGTCACCGTGCACCACGACGGCGCCCCGCTGCCGTCCATGCCGCACATCGAGATGACCGTGGAGATGCTGCGCCGCGCCGACGTGGAGGTGGACGCGCCCACCGATCCGAGGGCCCCGCAGATCTGGGCGGTGCGGCCCGGCGTGATCCGCGCGGTGGACTGGGAGGTCGAACCCGACCTGTCCAATGCCACTCCCTTCCTCGCGGCCGCGGCGATCACCGGCGGCCGGGTGAGCATCCCGCACTGGCCGCGGCTGACCACCCAGCCCGGCGACGTGATCCGCGAGATCCTGGTCAGGATGGGCGCGGAGGCCCGCTTCACCGACAGCGTGCTTACCGTGACCGGCCCGGACCGGCTGGCGGGCATCGACATCGACCTGCACGACGTCGGCGAACTCACTCCCACCGTGGCCGCGCTGGCCGCGCTGGCCGACTCGCCGTCGCGGCTGCGCGGCATCGCGCATCTGCGCGGTCACGAGACCGACCGGCTGGCGGCGCTGTCCACCGAGATCAACCGGCTCGGTGGCCGGGTCACCGAGACCGACGACGGCCTGGAGATCGAGCCTGCCCCGCTGCACGGCGGCATCTGGCACTCCTACGCCGACCACCGGATGGCCACCGCGGGCGCGATCCTCGGCCTGCGGGTGCCCGGCGTGGAGATCGAGGACATCGGCACCACGGCCAAGACACTGCCCGGGTTCGTCGCGTTGTGGGAGCAGATGCTGGTGGGCGACACGGCGGTCGCCGAGTCGGGCGGAGCCGCGCGCTGAACCCGCCACGTCGTCGTTCCGCCGCGGGTTACGACGAATCCGACGTCCGGGTTCGTCCCGGCCGCAGCTCCCGCCCGCGCACCAAGAACCGTCCGCGGCACGCCGACGCCGAGCAGGCGATGGTGGTGGCGGTGGACCGCGGCCGCTGGGGCTGCGTGCTCGGCGGCGATCCCGATCGGCGCATCGTGGCCATGCGCGCCCGCGAACTCGGCCGCACCCCGATCGTGGTGGGCGACGAGGTGGGCGTGGTCGGCGACCTGTCCGGCAAGCCGGACAGCCTGGCCCGCATCGTGCGGGTCGACGAGCGCCGCACCGTGCTCCGGCGCACCGCCGACGACACCGACCCGTTCGAGCGCGTGGTGGTGGCCAACGCCGAACTGTTGTTCATCGTGGTGGCGCTGGCCGACCCGCCGCCGCGCACCGGTTTCGTGGAGCGGGCGATGGTCGCCGCCTATGTCGGCGGTCTGCGCCCGGTGCTGTGCCTGACCAAGCGCGACCTGGCCGCGGATTCCGAATTCGCCGCCGCCTTCGCCGATCTCGACCTGACCATCGTGCACGCGGGCATCGACGACCCGCTCGACGAGGCGCTCGAGCTGCTCACCGATCGGGTGACCGCCTTCATCGGTCACTCCGGCGTCGGCAAGTCCACACTGGTGAACCGGCTGGTGCCGGACGCCGAGCGCGCGGTGGGCGAGGTCTCCGGCGTCGGCAAGGGCAAGCACACCTCGACGCAGTCGGTGGCGCTGCCGCTGCCCGGCGGCGGCTGGGTGGTCGACACTCCGGGCGTGCGGTCCTTCGGCCTGGCCCACATCACCCCCGACGACGTGATCGCCGCGTTCAGCGATCTCGCCGAGGCCATCGAGGACTGCCCGCGCGGCTGCACCCACCTCGGCCCGCCCGCCGACCCGGAGTGCGCCCTGGACGAGCTGGCGGGCAGCGCTGAGCGGGTGGCCGCCATCCGCAGGCTGCTGGTCGCACTGAACTCCAACGACCCGTGGTGACGCCCTGGTGAACACCGCGGCGGCGGCCCGGTCGTGCCCTGGTGAACACCGGGCTTCGGTGAAGACCGACCCGTATTCCCCCTCCCGGCGGACCCGGCGGACGGATCGCTCGGCGAGTCCGAACCGATGGCCCACCCCCGCCCCGAATCTTTCGCGGCGCACCGCACGATAAGCCTCCTACCTGCTGTTTTCGCGCTACCGTTCTCCGCGCCCGTGTCACACACCGCTCTCGGCCAGCAGAAGGACACATGCGCACGCACCTCGCCCGTTCCCGCGTCCTCGCAGCACTTCTCGCCGTCCCCGCCGTGCTCGTCGGCGCCTCGACCCTGGTGTCCGGCAGCGTGGCCCCGGCCGTCGCCGCCCCCGACCTGCCCTCGGCCTCGCCGGAACTTCCCGCGGCCGTGCCCGACAAGCCGTCGGCGGCAACGCATTCCGGTGGACGCTCGGCCCTGGACCGGCAGTTCCTGCGGCAGAGCTTCTTCGACGACGAGCCCGTCGCCGTGCAGGACGCCGCCATCAAGCTCGCGCGCAGCCAGTGCGCCTATCTGGACAGCGCGGGCAACCGGCCCGCCGACCACATCTATCTCGCCGAATCCGCTGTCGGCACAGTCGAATACCCGCATCTGTTCCTGGAGGCGGCCATCCGCACGTATTGCCCGCACAACCGGTTGCTCTGACCCGCCGCCCGGCCGATCACCGCCGCGGCCGGATCGAGGCGTCCGCTGAGCACCGTCGGCGATCAGCCCGCCCCTTCGGCACGACGGGAGCGCGCCGCGGCACGACGCGAGCGCTCGGCTCGGCGCACGAACGGCGGGCGGTTCGTTCATCGTGGCGCGCGACGGACGGGGAACGGAAAAGGCCGGAAAACCAAAAAAGCGCCATTCCGGCATCGGCGACACGAGTTTCTCCGGCCGGGCCGGGAAACCGATCGAGAAATTCCGTGCCGTGACGAATTCGCGTGCCGGCCGATCACGCGGAGAAACGGCCGCCGACCTCGTCCGTGGCCGGGCGCGGAAAGTGACCTCACACACCTGAGCGCGGGGCGGTGCGTTCGCGCGCACGCCCGGGGAGGATGATCGGCACATGGCTGACTTGGACGCGAGGCTGCGCGACATCTACGAGGAGATCCTGCACCGCAACCCTGGTGAGGCGGAGTTCCATCAGGCGACCTACGAGGTGCTCGAGAGCCTCACGCCGGTCGTGGCCAAGCACCCCGAGTACACCGACGGCGAGATCATCCGGCGGTTGTGCGAGCCGGAACGGCAGATCATCTTCCGGGTTCCGTGGATCGACGATCAGGGCCGCGTGCAGATCAATCGCGGTTTCCGCGTGGAATTCAATTCCGCGCTCGGCCCCTTCAAAGGCGGCCTGCGCTTCCATCCCAGCGTGTACCTCGGGATCGTGAAGTTCCTCGGTTTCGAGCAGATCTTCAAGAATTCGCTGACCGGCATGCCGATCGGCGGCGGCAAGGGCGGTTCGGATTTCGACCCGAAGGGCCGCTCCGACGGCGAGGTCATGCGCTTCTGTCAGTCGTTCATGACCGAGTTGTACCGGCACATCGGTGAGCACACCGACGTGCCCGCGGGCGACATCGGCGTGGGCGGCCGGGAGATCGGCTTCCTGTTCGGCCAGTACAAGCGCATCACCAACCGCTACGAGTCCGGCGTGCTGACCGGCAAAGGCCTCACCTGGGGCGGCTCGCAGGTGCGCCCGGAGGCCACCGGCTACGGCACGGTCTACTTCGTAGAGGAGATCCTGCGCTCGCGCCGCGACAGCTTCGAGGGCAAGCGCGTGGTGGTGTCCGGCTCCGGCAACGTGGCCATCCACGCCATCGAGAAGGTCGCGCAGCTCGGCGGCGTCGTGGTGGCCTGCTCCGATTCGGCCGGTTACATCGTCGACGAACAGGGCATCGACCTCGCGCTGATCAAGGACATCAAGCTGGCCCGCCGCGCGCGCATCAGCGCCTACCCCGGCGAGTGCCGCAACGACGCCCATTACGTCGAGGGCGGGTCGATCTGGGACGTGGCCTGCGACATCGCCCTGCCGTGCGCCACCCAGAACGAGCTCGACAAGGACGCCGCGGCCACCCTGGCGCGCAACGGCTGCGCCATCGTCGCCGAGGGCGCCAACATGCCCTGCACCCCCGAGGCGGTGCGCACGCTGGCCGAGGCGGAGGTCACCTTCGCCCCCGGCAAGGCCGTCAACGCGGGCGGTGTGGCCACCAGCGCGCTGGAAATGCAGCAGAACGCCTCCCGCGACTCGTGGTCGTTCGAGTACACCGACGCCCGGCTGGCCGAGATCATGCGCGGCATCCACGACCGCTGCCTGGAGACCGCCGAGGACTACGGCTCTCCCGGCAGCTACACCGCGGGCGCGAACATCGCGGGCTTCATCCGCGTCGCCGACGCCATGCTCGCCCTCGGCGTCATCTGAGCGTGCCGCGCCGCACCCGGTAGCCCACCGGCACCGCGCGCCCGCGGGCCACGCCGGACACGGCAACCAGCGAGCAGACCTCGCCGCCTGCCGGGATCCACCCGCGCGGGCGGAGCCGGCGGTCGCGTGCTGTCGGCCGGGGTCAGGAGACCGGACCGGCCGCGGCGGCCACCCGGTACCCGGCCCGCCGGACCGACTGACGGCGGGTGCCACCGGTCGCGTGGCGATTTCTACGGAAACCGCTGCGCAAACAGAAGCGAAGTACTAGCGTTTCGCATTGCTCGCTCTTCGACGCGGGCAATGCGAAGGAGTACCACCCATGAAGAAGTCCCAGCGTGCGGGCGTCGGCACGACCGCACTCGGCGCTCTGGCCGCTGTCGCGGTGCTCGCGGCCCCCAACGCCAACGCCTTGGTCACCGACATCGAGGTCAGCGGCGACCGGTTCTGCGTCGGCGACACCTACACCGTCACCGTCGACGTGACGATCACCTCGCTGCTGTTCGAAGTCACCCTCACCGACAACGGCACCGAGATCGGCCAGAAGCGGCCCGGCTCGAACAGCAAGGCCGTGTTCTCCTGGACGCCGGCCACCACCGGCTCGCACACCCTCAAGGCGGTCCAGGAGATCGTCAGCAACAAGTCGGTGACAGTCACGGTGGAGGACTGCACCCCGCCGCCCATCGGTGGCGGCAACAGCGGCTCCTCGGTCGGCACCGGCGGCCTCGGCAGCCTGCTGGGCAGCCTGTCCGCGGGCAACTGACACCCGGGCAGCCGACACCCGGGCACCCGACGCCCACGAACCATCCCCACCCCGGATACCGCCGCTCGGGTATCCGCCGGGGAACTCCCGGCGAGCGCGTCGCGGCCGACGCCACGCCAGGAGTTACCACCAACCGCCCCCCCGCACCCGCGCGGCGGGGAGCGGGGGGGTGTAAACAGAAACCACACCCC
>NZ_JARWRU010000948.1 GCF_029867845.1 Nocardia farcinica
CGCGTCCCCCCCGCTCCCCCCCCGGGGGGGGCGCCCCCTGCGCCCCACCCGCTCGGCCGGCTCGCCCACTTGGGGGGGCGGCGGGCCCGCGGCGATCAGCTCCACGCCGCTACCGGACTGCAGGTACAGCGCGTCCATGATCTGCGCGATCTGGTCCGAGGCGCGCAGCTGCGTGGAGGAGCTGGGCTGTTCGTGCGCGATCACCTCGGGAAAGCGCTCCAGCATGGTGCGGTGCAACGTCCTGGTCTCGCGCAGGGTCCGCCTGGCCCGCGCCCACAGTTCCACCACCACCCACACCGCGCCAAGCGCGATCAACGCCGAGGCCGCCGACCACAGCGGCCACGCCCACTGCGGCGCACCGTATTCCGTCGCGCCCTCGCCGTTCCAGCCGCGCCAGGCCCGCAGCGCGGCCTGCGCGCCGACCACCGCCGCACCCGTGGCGTAGATGGCGATGCCCCGGCCGAGCGTGGTCCAGTCCAGATTCCGCACGCCGGTGAGCACGATGAACGCGCAGGTCGGCACCAACACCATCCAGCCGGCGGTGAACGACCACAGCAGCGAGGCGAGGATCGCCAGCGCGCCGATTCCGTAGATCAACAAGGCGATCTGACGCAGGTTGCGCCGCGACACCACCGGCCAGGCGGCCGCGGCCACCACCGAGGTGGCGGTGGCGAAGCTGATCCAGGCCGCCAGGTGCGTGCCGTCGGACAGCGAGCCGGGCGGCAGGCCCGAGGGACGCAGATTGTCCAGTGCCAGCGCGATTTCCGGGACCGCGACGGTGGCGGCCGCGCCCACCGAGGAGACCGCTACCACGATCGCCACCCGCGAGGTGGTCGCGGGCCGCACCAGGACGCGGCCGATACGAGCCCCGACAGCCATCCAGACCAGCAGGGCGGTGAGCCAGACGATCATCCGAGAGCCTCATCGAATCGTAGGGCCGAGACGCCTGCGCCCCGGCTGTTGAACACGCGCAGCCGGGTCATCAGCATCGCGGCGAAGGTCTCGGCCTCCCACTCGGCCATCTCGTCGGCGCCGTCGTCGACGATCTGCTGGTGCGCGCGCTGGCTGAGCATGTAGGCGATCAGGTCGTCGCTCGCCTCCAGAGTGACCTCGGCGGCGGGCGCGCCCTCGTGGTCGAACACGATGTGTCCCAGTTCGTGGGCCAGGGTGTGCTCGCGGCTGGGCAGCAGGTTCGCCAGCACGATCACGTCCCGGTCCGGGTAGAAGCGGCGCTGCCCGCACACGCCGGGGCCGAGGTCGGCGTCGGCGATCTCGATCACGCGCCTGCGCTCGGCGGACACGGCGGCGACCACCTCGTCGAGGGTGGTGGCGTCGAAGTCGGCGGCGACCGCGCAGACCGCGTCGACCGCCGCGGCGACCCGGCGATAGGAGCGCAACGTACTGGGGGTTCTGCTCTGACTCATGCTCGTCCTCACACCCTCGGGCCGAAGAACTCCGCGCGCGCCGCGTCGACGCGGGCCTGGGCCGCGGAGGCGCTCTGGAAGCTGACCGCACCCGCGCCCGCCGCGACCAGCGTCATGGCGGCCAGACCTCCGATCACCGCCAGCGCGTCCGGCTCGGGCAGGCCGTGATCGGCGCTGGTCGGCTGGAAGGCAGGCTCGGGCGCGGCCGGGGGTGCGGGGTCGGCGGGCGGCCGAGCGACGTCGGTCCCGGGCGGGTCGGCCACGGGAAGTTCCGGCACAGGAAGTTCGGGCACGGGAAGT
>NZ_JARWRU010000949.1 GCF_029867845.1 Nocardia farcinica
CGCCCCCCCCCCCCCGGGTCACACCCCACAACCCCCCCCCCCCCCGCGGCGGGGCGGAAAAACACCCCCCCGGCCCCCCACGGACAGCTGTTTCGGCTGGTCGGCAGCCTCAGCAGTCCAGGTTCATGGCGCTGAAGGTGCGCTGGAACAGGCAGGCCACCTTGGCGTTCACCGCCGAGGAGATGGTGGAGGTGCCGGTGGAGGTGAACTCCTCGGCCACCGGCGAGGTCTCGACCACCGGCTCGGTGTAGGGCTGCAGCTGCAGCGGCGCGGCGTTCGCGGCGGACGCGCCCCCGGCCATCGCGCCCGCGAGGGCCAGCGTCGCCAGGGTGCCGCGCAGTCCGGCGCGAACGGTCGTGTGGTGCATGGTGTAGCTCCTCAATGAATCGTTGTGCGATATGACAGGCCCCGGAGGTGACCGGGACACAGCGGGGGGATCAGAGCGGCGCTGATCACGGCAGACGCCAGTCGACGGGTTCGGCGCCCTGCTTCTCGAGCAGTTCGTTGGCCCGGGAGAAGGGGCGGGAACCGAAGAAGCCGCGCGAGGCCGACAGCGGCGAGGGATGCGCGGACTCGATGTAGGGCACGCCCGCCTCGTTCAGCAGCGGGCGCAGGGTGCCCGCGTCGCGGCCCCACAGGATCGCCACCAGCGGCGCGCGCCGGGCGACCAGGGCTCGAATGGCCTGCTCGGTGACCGCCTCCCAGCCCTTGCCTCGATGCGAGGCGGCCTGGCCCGGCGTCACGGTGAGCACCCTGTTCAGCAGCAGCACGCCCTGGTCGGACCACGGGCTCAGATCGCCGGTGGTCGGGGTGGGGTGGCCGAGGTCCTTGTGCAGCTCGGTGAAGATGTTGACCAGGCTGCGCGGGATCGGCGAAACATCCGGCGCCACCGAGAAACTCAGGCCCATGGCGTGGCCGGGCGTCGGGTAGGGGTCCTGGCCGACGATCAGGACCCGGACGTCGGCGAAGGGACGCTGGAAGGCGCGTAAGACGTTCTCCCCCTTGGGCAGATAGCCCCTCCCGGCCGCGTTCTCCGCGCGGAGGAACTCACCCATGGCCGTGATCCGATCGGCCACCGGCGCGAGCGCTTCGGCCCAGCCCGGGTCGACGATTTCCGACAGTGGTTTCGAGCCCATGACCGGACAACCTATCGCGCTTCGGCGCCGGGCGCAGCCTCCGCCCCACGGAACGATTCCCAGCCCCCGCTGCCCGATCGCGGCACGCCGTCGACGGTGACGCCGGACCCCTCGCCGACCACGCCGATCACCCGCCACCCGGCGGGCAGGTCGGCCTCGGCGGGCCAGGCGGCGGCGAAGGCATGGTCCTCACCCCCGGTCAGAACCCATTGCGCCGCATCGGCATTCAGCGCTGCGGCCAGCGGTTCCAGGTCGGGCTCGCGCAGCGCGGGCCAATGCAGGTCGACCGCGACGCCGGACGCGGCGGCCAGGTGGCCGAGATCGGCGAGCAGCCCGTCGGAGACATCGGTCATGGCGTGCGGTCGGGGGGCCTCGCCGAGGGGGACGGCCTCGTACGCAGCCCCGAACTGGTGATCTCGGTGACCGCCTTCGGCGACC
>NZ_JARWRU010000950.1 GCF_029867845.1 Nocardia farcinica
AGACGGTTCTGGCCGACTGCGCCGAGCGGCTCGCGCTGGGGGTGGCGACGGTGGCCGAGCTGGTGGTCGCCGAGCGCGGGCCCGACGTGACGCTGGTGTCGCTGGCCAGGGCGGGGACCCCGATCGGCGTGCTGATGAAGCGCTGGCTGGCCCGGCGTGGCCGCATCGGCGAGCGCGCACTGGACGTGCCGCACTATGCGGTGTCCATCGTGCGTGATCGCGGGATCGACGCGGTGGCGCTGGATTATCTGGCCGCGCACCACGATCCGGCCTCGGTGGTCTTCGTGGACGGCTGGACCGGCAAGGGCGCGATCGCCAAGGAGCTCGCCGAGGCGCTCGAGGTCTATCACGCGGCGGGCGGGGCGCGCTTCGACCCCGACCTGGCGGTGCTGGCCGACCCGGGCAGCTGCGTGCGCACCTTCGGCACCCGCGACGACTTCCTCATCGCCTCGGCCTGCCTGAATTCCACGGTGTCCGGGCTGGTCTCGCGCACGGTGCTCAACGACACCCTGATCGGGCCGGGCGATTTCCACGGCGCGAAGTTCTACCGGCACCTGGCTGGCCAGGACGTCTCGATCCGCCTGCTCGACACTGTCGAGGCGGCCTTCGACGCGGTGGCCGACCGGGTGCCCGCCGAAGTGGCGGCGGTGCGGGCGAGCGACCGCACTCCCACCTGGGCGGGCTGGGCGTCGGTGGAGGCGGTGCGCGCCGAATACGGCATCAGCAGCGTCAATTTCGTCAAGCCGGGCGTGGGGGAGACCACCAGGGTGCTGCTGCGACGGGTGCCGTGGCGGGTGCTGGTGCGCGAGGCCGAGGCGCCCGAGCACGCGCACATCAGGTTGCTGGCGCGGGCACGCGGGGTGCCGGTGGTCGAGGTGCCCGAACTGGCGTATTCGTGTATGGGATTGATCAAGGAAGTGCAGGAGTGATGCTTGCTCGAAGACCCCGGCCGGAGGCGCTGGTCGCCACCGACCTCGACCGCACGATGATCTACTCCCGCAACGCCTTCGGCGCCGCCGCGCCCGCGACGGTGTGTGTGGAGCATCTGGACGGCGAGCCGTTGTCGTACATGACCACGGTCGCGGCGCGGCGGTTGCGTTCGCTCACCGAGTCGGCGGCGGTGCTGCCGACCACCACCAGGACGATCAAGCAGTTCACCCGCATCCGCCTGCCCGGCGCGCCGTGGCGCTACGCGGTCACCAGCAACGGCGGCAACATCCTGGTCGACGGTATCCCCGACATGCGCTGGCGCACCGATGTCGACGCGAAGGTGCGGGCGGGCGGCACCACTCTCTCGCACGTCAGCGCCGAGTTGCGCCGCCGCATCGACGACAGCTGGGTGCGCCGGTTCCGCATCGCCGACCACCTGTTCTGCTACCTGGTGGTGGAGCCCGCCGCCACGCCGCCGGATTTTCTGGCGGAGTGGGACGACTGGTGCCGCTCGCGTGGTTGGACCGCCTCCCAGCAGGGGCGCAAGATCTACAGCATGCCGCAGGCGGTGTGCAAGAGCGTGGCCGTGGCCGAGGTGCGCAGGCGGCTGATCGAGGCGGGCGAGCTGGCCGAGGGCGCCACCACCCTCGCCGCGGGCGACGGCGCGCTGGACGCGGAGATGCTGCTCGCCGCCGACCGGGCGATCCGGCCACGACACGGTGAACTCGAGCAGCTGGGCTGGACCGCACCGAATCTCACCGTCACCGAGGCGGGCGGGATCGTCGCGGGCGAGGAGATCCTGGACTGGCTGGTCACCGAGTCGGAGCGGGCCGACCGGGCCGTCGCCTGACCGGCCCTGGACCGTCAGTATCCCTGCTGCTGGGCCAGCTGCGAGGTGATGGTGGCCTGTAGCCGTTGCAGGCCCGGCACCGTGATGCCGCTCTGCAACTGACCCTCGATGGTGCGCACCAGCATCGAGTCGCTCATCACCTTCTCGCTGGACTGGATGAGCACCGTGCCCGCGCCGGTGAAGTCGAACTGGCGCTCCTCGCCGGAGTTCACGCCGAAGGCGGCCGCGCCCGCGGCCAGGAAGCCGTTGATCCAGTTCTCGTCGTAGTGGTGGCTCGGCGAGGGGCAGTCCGCCCAGCCGACCAGCGATTCCGGGTCGACCCGCAGCGGCGGTTCGGCGAAGATGACCGGGCCGTTGGAGGAGGCGAGGAACTTGCCGGTGCCGATCAGGGTCAGGAAGCCGGGGACGATGGACTGCTTGAGCGACAGCTCCGGCTCGAAGGCGAGCAGGTTGGCCGCGCGGATGGTGAGATTGCCGTCGTCGAGGTCGTAGGAGTTGATGTCGTAGCCGCGATCGCCGATGACGAGCTTGCCGTGCCCCTCGGCCACCACGTAGTCACCGGTGAACAGTGGCGCGGAGAACCGCCGCGCCACCATGTTCATCAGGTGGCCCTCCAACCCGTGTGTGAGGGCCTTGAACGACATCTGGCCGTAGTAGGCGATCATCGCGCCCTTGCGCATGAACCACGGTTTGGTCAGGTCGATGCAGTAGGCGTAGCTGTTTCCCGGGATGTTGTCGCTCTCACCGAGATTCATCGGGTTCAGGATCTGGGCCATCAGCTCACAACTCTCCCGCTCACAGCTTTTCTTCGGAAGCCTGGACGTAGACCACGCCCTGCCCGGTGCACTGCAACTGCATCGCTTCACCCGACCCGCGGCCGACGGCGTCGCGCCAGCTCAGGGCCGCCTTGAGTTCGGTGTTGACGGTGCCGTAGGCGGCGACGAACGCCTGTGGGTCGACCACCACCGGATTCGGCCCGCCCACCGGCAGTTCCAGGAAGCCGCCGTGCCCGAGCAGCACCGCGGCGCCGTGCCCGGACAGCTGGGTGGTGAACATGCCCTGTCCGGTCAGCGCGCCGCCGGCCGCGCCGCGCAGCGCGCCCATGAGCCCGCCACCGCCGCCGCCACCGGAACCGGCCACCGACACGACGGACGATTGCAGTCCCGCGGTGTAGGCCAGCAGGCGGGAGGCCTCCACCCGCAGCGCCGCGCCGTGCTGTAGGTGCACCACGTGGACCTCGAGACCGGCGAAGCCGTAGTGCACCTGACCGTGGCCCTGCGCCAGCATGGTGCGCTCGTGCTCACCGGCGAGCATGCGGCCCGCCATGCCCATCAGCCCGCCGCCCATGCCCTGTGCGCCGGGGATCTGGTGCGGGCTGAAGACGACATCGCCCTGGTAGAACAGCATCGCGCCGGTGCGTGCCACCACGCCGCCTGCCGGGCCGACATCGACCTTGACGACCTTGCCGTTGACCTGCTCGAACATCGGCGCTCCCCTTACCGTTCCGCCGGCTGGATCAGCACGACGCCCTGACCGTCCCAGCGCAGCGAGAAGGCCTCGCCGCCGTCGGAACCGGTGAAGGTCCGCCAGGACATGTCGGTCACGAAGGAACTGGTGACATTGCCCTGCGCGGCGACGAAGGCGTCCTTGTCGACGACCAGCGGATACTGCGGGGACACCTCGAGATGGATGAGCGGCCCGCCCGCCGACAGCAGCGCGACCTGGCCGTGCCCGGTGACGGTGGTGGTGAACAGGCCCGCGCCGGTGGTGGCGCCGCCGAGCCCGGCGAAACGCACGTCGGTGCGCAGGTTTCCGCAGAAGGCGAGCAACTGCTGGGACTCCACCTGCAGGGTCTCGCCGTTGAGGTTCACCACGGTGACGTTCTGCCCGTTGACGGCGAAGAACACCCGGCCGTTGCCCGAGCACTCCATCAGCGACAGCTTCTCGCCGGTGGCCCTGCGCTTGAGGCCGGCGAGCACGCCGTCGCCGCCGCCGAAGCCCGCCGACTTGAACTGCACATTGCCTTCGTAGGCGATCATCGAGCCGGACAACGCGCGGATGCTTGTGCCCGCGAGGTGGGCCTCGATCACCTTCTTCGATTGTTCGAAAAGTTGTGCCATAGCGGTGATTGCCTGCTGTCTGTTCCGCCCGTCACCGGGCCTCGGGTGGCCGGGCCCTGTCCATGTGCCGCAACACTAACCGATCGCCGTGGCGGCCATGCGGCAACGAGGGCGGCAACGACGGCGGTACCGGGCCGCTTGGTCGTAGAGTGGCAGAGAACGCACCGACGAGCGAAGGGTCGACCTTGTCCGCAACACTCGCCAAGGGGCAGAACGGTCCGCTGAACACCGATGGGCTGGTCATTTCCGTGCAGTTGACGGCGCCGGCGGATCTGTCCGCCCTGCTGGTGACCGACCGGGGCAAGGTGCGCACGGACGCGGATTTCGTCTTCTACAACCAGCCGATCGGTCCGGGGGTTCGGCTGGTGCCCGGTCCGGCGGGGCAATCCGCCTCGCTGTCGATCGACCTGAACCAGATCCCGGCCGACATCGACCAGATCCGCGCGGTCATCACCCTCGACGACGCGAGCTCCAGCTTCGGCGCCTTCGCCCCGCCCACCGCGATCGTCTCCGACACCGCGGGCACGCGGCTCTACGAGTACCGGATCGACGGCCTGGACCGGGAGTCGATCGTCATCGCGCTCGAGGTGTACCGCAGGCAGGGCGCGTGGAAGGTGCGCGCGGTCGGTCAGGGCTATGCGGGCGGATTCGCCGCGCTGGTCACCGATCACGGCGTGAACGTGGATTCCCCCGCGCCGCAGCAGAGCGCGCCCGCGCAGGCGCCCCCGCCGCCGACCCAGCAGGTCCCGCCCGCGCAGTACGGGCACCAGGCCGGGTATCCGCCGCAGGGTGGGTATCCGCCGCCGACGCAGCAGTATCCGCCGCAGGGTGGCTACCCGCCGCCCACGCAGCAGTACCCGCAGGGCGCGCCCGCGCCGTCCGGTGAGGTCAGCCTGCGCAAGGACCGTCCGGTCAGCCTGCAGAAGGGCCAGCGGGTCACCCTGCGCAAGGAGGGCGGCACCGCGCTGACCTTCGTGAAGATGGGCCTTGGCTGGGACCCGGTGACCACGCGCGGCATGTTCGGCAACCGCACCGTCGACATCGACCTCGACGCCTCGGTCATCATGTTCGCCGACGGCAACCCGGCCGACTTCGCCTACTACGGTCAGCTGTCGTCCAAGGACGGCTCGGTGCGCCACCAGGGCGACAACCTGACCGGCGAGGGCGACGGCGACGACGAGGTGATCCTGGTCGATCTGACCAGGGTGCCCGCGCACATCACCACCCTGCTCTTCATCGTCACCTCCTACAAGGGCCACACCTTCGAACAGGTCAAGAACGCCTTCTGCCGCCTGGTCGACGGCCAGAACAACGCCGAGCTGGCCCGCTACACCCTCTCCGGCGGCATGCCCTTCACCGCGATGGCGATGGCGAAGGTGTTCCGGGCCGGCGGGGAGTGGAAGCTGCAGGCGCTCGGCGATGGCTTCCAGGCCAAGCATCCCGGCGAGGCGATCCCGCAGCTCGGCCGCTTCCTCTGACCCGCGCGGCACGGACATCGGAGGGGCAGCGGTGACTCGACTCCAGGCGGGCCAGAACGTCGCGCTGGCCGCGCGGGCGGTGACCTTCCAGGCACAGGCCGACAGCGCGCTGGACGTGTGCGCGCTGGTGGTCGGCGAGGATCTGCGCTGCGCGGCCAACGCCGACTTCGTGTTCTACAACCAGACCGAGACCGGCGGGGTGCGGTTGAGCGGCGCGCGGCTGGAGGTGAACGTCGGCGAACTGCGCGCCGACGCGGCCGCGGTGCTGCTGGTGGTCAGCGCCGAGGACCCGCGGCGCGCGCTCGGCCGGGTGCGCACCGTGCTCACCGACGGCGAGGGCGAGGCGCTGGTGCGTTTCGACGTCGAACCGGCGGCGGGCGAGAGCGCGCTGATCTGCCTCGAGGTGTACCGGCGCGGCGAGGACTGGAAGGTGCGCGCGGTCGGCCAGGGCTACGCGGGCGGCCTGCCGGTTCTGTTGCCCGCGCACGGCATCGAGGTCGAGGACCCGGGTCCGCACGGCGCGGCGGACGGCTCGGGCACCGGGCCACGGCGCACCCATGCGCCCGACGGTGGCCCCGAGGTGGAGGTCGGCTACGGCCTGGAACGGCTGTGGATGATCTTCGAGGACGCGGCCCGCTCGGCGGCTGCGCTGGTGGCCGCGCGCGACTACGCCGCCAGACGGCTGGACGAGGAGCTCTCGGCGGCGGTCGCCGACCCGGCCACCCGCACCGGCGCCGCGGCCGAGCAGGCCCGCCTGGCCGCGCAGCGGCGGGCCGATGAGCTCACCGCCACCGCCGAGGCCGATCACCGTCGCGACAGCGAGCAACTGATCGAGGAACTGGCCAGGACCGAACCGCGGCTGCCGCCCGCCCTCGCCGCCTGGCACTCGCCCGTCTGGCAGCGCGACCCCGTGCCCGCCGACGGCATCAGGATCGGCGAGTTGCACGCCCCCGACCGCGGCGGCCCGCGCATCCCCTACTGCGTGCCGGTGCCGTTGACCAGGCCGCTGTGGATCGACACCGAGAACCCGGCCGCCGCCGCGCCCGTGGTGGGCGCGCTGCTGGCCCGGCTGCTCGCCGTCGACCCCCCCACGCCCCCCCGTTTAGACGTGATAGATATAAGCGGCGCCGACACGGCCCAGCGGGCCGCGCTGGCCCCCCTGCGGGCGGGGGCGCCCGGGACCGCTCACACCAGG
>NZ_JARWRU010000951.1 GCF_029867845.1 Nocardia farcinica
CACCTACTCCGTCGCAAAGAACTCCCTGGTCAAGCGGGCGGCCGCGGAGGCGGGCGTCGAGGGTCTGGACGATCTGTTCGTCGGTCCCACCGCGATCACCTTCATCACGGGTGAGCCGGTCAACGCGGCCAAGGCGCTCAAGACCTTCGCGAAGGACAACAAGGCTCTCGTCATCAAGGGCGGCTACATGGACGGCGCCGCGCTGTCCGTCGCCGAGGTGGAGCAGATCGCCGACCTGGAGACCCGCGAGGTCCTGCTGGCCAAGCTGGCCGGCGCGCTGAAGGGCAACCTGGCGAAGGCCGCTGGTCTGTTCAACGCTCCCGCGCAGCAGGTGGCCCGCCTGGCCGCCGCGCTCGAGGAGAAGAAGCGGGCCGAAGGCGGCGCGGAATAATTTCCGCGAATAAAAACCACCCTCATACTTTTAAATCGAAAGGAAACAACAATGGCCAACGTTGACGAACTGCTCGAGACCTTCGGCAACATGACCCTGCTCGAGCTGTCGGACTTCGTCAAGAAGTTCGAGGAGAAGTTCGAGGTCACCGCGGCTGCTCCGGTCGCCGTCGCCGCCGTCGCCGGCGGTGCCGCCCCGGCCGAGGCCGAGTCGGAGCAGGACGAGTTCGACGTCATCCTCGAGGGTGCCGGCGACAAGAAGATCCAGGTCATCAAGGTGGTCCGCGAGATCGTCTCCGGCCTGGGCCTGAAGGAAGCCAAGGACCTGGTCGAGGGCGCCCCGAAGCCGATCCTGGAGAAGGTCGCCAAGGAGGCCGCCGACGCCGCCAAGGCGAAGCTGGAAGAGGCCGGCGCCAAGGTCACCGTCAAGTAATTCCACCGAATTACCGCCCACGGGCGGTCCCCATTCCGGGGGCCGCCCGTTCGGCATTTATCGAGGCCGGTCCGCAATTTCCGGGACCATGAGGTTACCGTTCGGTCAGGTGCCGGTGTCCGCGTCACATCCATGAGTTAGAGTGACCGAACCCACTGTGATGTGACGCACCGTGTCATCCGTGTACCGGTGGGTGCTCGCCGAGAATTGTGGAGGTTTGCATGGGCGTCGAGGTCAGAACAGAAGGCGTGACGAAGTCCTTCGGCTCGCAGCGTATTTGGCAGGATGTCTCGCTCACCATTCCCGCGGGCGAGGTCAGCGCGCTGCTCGGTCCCTCGGGCACGGGTAAGTCGGTCTTCCTGAAGTCCCTGATCGGCCTGCTGCGGCCGGAGCGGGGCTCGATCTACATCGGCGACACCGACATCACCCGGTGTTCGAACAAGGAGCTCTACGAGATCCGCAAGCTGTTCGGCGTGCTGTTCCAGGACGGCGCGCTGTTCGGCTCGATGAACCTGTTCGACAACGTGGCCTTCCCGCTGCGCGAGCACACCAAGAAGTCCGAGTCCGAGATTCGGCAGATCGTGATGGAGAAGCTCGAGCTGACCGGCCTGCTCGGCGCGGAGGGCAAGCTGCCCGGCGAGATCTCCGGCGGTATGCGCAAGCGCGCGGGCCTGGCGCGGGCGCTGGTGCTCGATCCGCAGATCATCCTGGTCGACGAGCCGGACTCCGGTCTGGACCCGGTGCGCACCTCGTATCTGTCGCAGCTGCTGATCGACATCAACGCCCAGATCGACGCGACGATCCTGATCGTGACGCACAACATCAACCTGGCGCGCACGGTGCCCGACAACATCGGCATGCTCTTCCGCCGCCAGCTGGTGATGTTCGGTCCGCGTGAGGTGCTGCTGACCTCGGACGAGCCGGTGGTCAAGCAGTTCCTCAACGGCCGCATGATCGGACCGATCGGCATGTCCGAGGAGAAGGACGAGGCGCAGATGGCCCGCGAGCAGGCCATGGTCGACGCCGGGCACCACCACGGCGGCGCCGAAGAGGTCGAGGGCATCATCCCGCAGATGCGCGCCACCCCCGGCATGCCGGTGCGCCAGGCCGTGGCCCGCCGCCAGG
>NZ_JARWRU010000952.1 GCF_029867845.1 Nocardia farcinica
CGCGCCCCCCCCCTTCGCTGCCCCCCCCTCAACATCCGCCTCCCCCGTGACGGCCGCGGGGGTCCGGTTTGGGGCGATCCGGGACGCCGCATGTCCTGGTGGGGGCCGGTTACCCCGCCTCGGCCCGCGCGGGCTGCGGAGCCTTGACGCCCTTGCCGTCCTGCCCCGGCTTGACGTCCAGGCCCGCCTCCTTGCGCTGCTGCTCGGTGATCGGGGCGGGCGCGTCGGTGAGCGGGTCGACGCCGTTGCCGGTCTTCGGGAAGGCGATCACCTCACGGATCGAGTCCACGCCGGCCAGCAGCGCGGTGACCCGGTCCCAGCCGAAGGCGATGCCGCCGTGCGGGGGCGCGCCGTAGGCGAAGGCGTCCAGCAGGAAGCCGAACTGCTCCTGGGCCTCCTCGGGGCCGATGCCCATGACCTCGAACACCCGCTCCTGCACGTCGCGACGGTGGATGCGGATCGAGCCGCCGCCGATCTCGTTGCCGTTGCAGACGATGTCGTAGGCGTAGGCCAGCGCGGAGCCCGGATCGGTGTCGAAGGTGTCCAGCGACTCCGGCTTGGGCGAGGTGAAGGCATGGTGCACGGCGGTCCAGGCCGAGTGACCCAGCGCAACGTCGCCGCCGGCGGCGGCGTCCTCGGCGGGCTCGAACAGCGGCGCGTCCACGATCCACACGAACGCCCACGCGTCCTCGTCGATCAGGCCGACCTTGCGCGCGATCTCCACCCGGGCCGCGCCGAGCAGCGCGCGCTGCGCCTTGGCCGGACCCGCGGCGAAGAACACACAGTCACCCGGCTCGGCGCCGACATGCTTGGCCAGGCCGTCGCGCTCGGCGTCGGACAGGTTCTTGGCGACCGGGCCACCGAGCGTGCCGTCCTCGTTGACCAGCACGTACGCCAGGCCCTTGGCGCCGCGCTGCTTGGCCCACTCCTGCCAGGCGTCGAGCTGACGCCGCGGCTGACTCGCACCGCCAGGCATGACGACCGCGCCCACATAGGGCGCCTGGAACACCCGGAACGGGGTGTCGGCGAAGAACTCGGTGCACTCGGTGATCTCCACACCGAAGCGCAGGTCGGGCTTGTCGGTGCCGAAGCGGCGCATCGCCTCGGCGTAGGTCATGTGCGGGATCGGCGTGGGGATCTCGTAGCCGACCAGCTTCCACAGCGCCGAGAGGATCTCCTCGGCCAGCAGGATCACGTCCTCCTGGCGCACGAAACTCATCTCGATGTCGAGCTGGGTGAACTCGGGCTGCCGGTCGGCGCGGAAGTCCTCGTCGCGGTAGCAGCGCGCGATCTGGAAGTAACGTTCGATGCCGCCCACCATGAGCAGCTGCTTGAACAGCTGCGGGCTCTGCGGCAGCGCGTAGAAGCTGCCAGGCTGCAGGCGGGCGGGGACGAGGAAGTCGCGCGCGCCCTCCGGGGTGGAGCGGGTCAGCGTCGGGGTCTCGACCTCGACGAACTCGTGACGGGCCAGCACCTCGCGGGCGGCGGCGTTGACCTTCGAACGCAGCCGGATGGCGTGTGCGGGGCCCTCGCGGCGCAGATCGAGGTAACGGTGCTTGAGGCGGGCCTCCTCGCCGGGCTGCTCGTCGAGCTGGAACGGCAGTGGCGCGCTCTCGTTGAGCACCTCGAGCTCGGAGACGTTGACCTCGATCCGGCCGGTCGGCAGCTCGGGGTTCTCGTTGCCGTCCGGCCGCTGCTCGACCACGCCGGTGACCCGCACGCAGTACTCGGCGCGCAGGCGGTGGGCCTGCTCGGCGGCGGCGCCTTCGCGGAACACGACCTGGGAGACCCCCGACGCGTCGCGCAGATCGATGAAGATCACGCCACCGTGGTCGCGCCGGCGGGCCACCCATCCAGAGAGGGTGACGGTCTGACCGGCATGTTCGCTTCGCAGCGAACCAGCCAAGTGGGTGCGCAGCACGGGAATCCTTTCGACGAGGGTGTTCGCACCGGCGCGACGAAAGACCAGGTGCGGTTGCCATCGTAGTGAGACACATCCGCCGAGTGGAAACCGATATCGGCTCACGGCGTGGAAAGCTAGGAGCGAACCGGCCGCGACCGGCTCCGCAGCACCCGCCCGCCCGTGCGGGCCGAACCACAGAAAGCGACGACGATGACCTTCAACGAGGGGATGCAGATCGACCCGAACCGGGCGCGCTCCGGTGGCGGTGTGGGCCGGGGCGGCACGATCGCGCTCGGCGGCGGAGCGGGCGGTCTGATCCTGCTCGTGATCGCGCTGCTCTTCGGCGGCGGCGATCCCGGCTCGCTGCTCGGCCAGCTCACCGGCGGCGAGGAGTCCGGTCAGTCCCAGCCCGGCCTCGAGGGCACCCCCGACCACTGCAAGACCGGCGCCGACGCCAACAGGTACGCCGACTGCCGGGTGGTGCTCACCGCGCAGAGCCTGGACGCGGTGTGGTCGGAGGAACTGCCCAAGCAGACCGGCGTGCGCTATGAGGAGCCCGGCCTCCGCCTGTTCACCAACGCCGTGTCCACCGGTTGCGGTAACGCGACCAGCGCGGTGGGCCCGTTCTACTGCCCCGCCGACCAGACCGCCTACTTCGATGTCGCCTTCTTCCAGGAGCTGGTCACCCAGTTCGGCTCCAGCGGCGGCCCGCTGGCCCAGGAGTACGTGGTGGCCCACGAGGTCGGCCACCACATCCAGAACCAGCTCGGCGACCTCGGGCGGTCCCAGCGCGACCCGCGCGGCCCGGAGTCCGGCGCCGTGCGCACCGAGTTGCAGGCCGACTGCTACGCGGGCATCTGGGCCTACTACGCCGACAAGTCCCCCGCCCCCGGCGGCAGCGAGCCGTTCCTGAAGCCGCTGTCGGACACCGACATCCGCGACGCCCTCTCGGCCGCCTCGGCCGTCGGCGACGACCGCATCCAGCAGTCCACCCAGGGGCAGGTGAACCCGGAGGCCTGGACCCACGGTTCCTCCGAGCAGCGCCAGAAATGGTTCCTGTCCGGCTACCGCACCGGCCGGGTCGACGCCTGCGACACCTACGGGGCGAACGATCTGAACAACCCGCCCGCCCTGCGCTGACCCGTCCGGCTGTAACGCCTCGCGCGCCGAGGCGGAAACAGTGTCAGGACACACGGTGTGACGGTTCCCACCCGGGCGCCGTCACACTGTCATGATCTACGCCGTCGCCGCACCGTGCGGCCCCCGCAGTGTCGCGGGTACCCCTTTCCATCGATGAGGACGTGACATGCGAACGATCGCGTCGGCGCTGCTGGCCGCGACCATGACCCTGGGCAGCCTGTGCGGGGTCGCGACCGCCGAGCCCGCAAGGGACACCACCGATTTCGCCCTGATCTCGCTGACCACCATCCCCGGCGGCTGGACCTCGCGCACCGACCTGCGCGCCCAGCTCGAGGTCGACGCCGACGGCACCGCCGTCCACCGCCCCGATGTTCTCTCCTCCGACCGGCCCGCCGACACCGCGCCCCGCGAGGTGCTGGGCAGTATTCCCGCCGACGAACTGGACAAGGCGCTCGAACGCATCCGCGCGCTGCGCGAGACCGACTTCGGCGTGCCCACCGTCACCGACCACGGCATCCAGATCATCGACCTCATGCCGGAGGACCCGGCCGACGACGTGCACCTGATCCTCTACGCCCCCGAGGCCACCGAAGGGCTCACCGACGAGCAGCGCGCCGCCCGCGCCAAGTTCGACGAGGTCTTCGACGGCTTGATCGACGCCTTCGAGGAACAGAAGTAGCGTTCGCCGGTCCGCCGCCCGGTAGTCCGTTCAGTAGTCGTCGTCCGGCCGGAGCCGGTCCACCGCATGGTCGATCCAGCCCGCGAAGTGGCGCGTGAGATCGGCGGGCGTGACCGGCCGGACGGTGATGTTCGCGCCGCGTTCCTCCCCGTAGCGGCCGTCGCCGGAGATGTCGTACCACTGCAACAGCCGGGCCGGGGTCGAGCGTTTGTAGAGCGGACCGGTGAGCAACACCGCCGTGCCGCCACCGTCCGCCGTCCGCCCCAGCAGCCGCTGGTAGCGCTCGCGCGGGGAGTTGCGCGCGTTGTCCTGGGCGTAGCCGTCGCGGCGCGGAGCCAGATCGCCCGGATGGAAGACCTCCGGCCGCTGCCTGCCCGGCTCACAGGCCGGGATGGTCTGGGTCAGCCGGGCGGGCAGTTGCGCGGCATCGAAGGCGCGCAACCGGATCGGCCCGTGCTCCCGATCGGTCCCGTGCTGGGTCAGCACCACCGCGCGGTGCCCCGCCCGAGCGCCGAGCACCCGGTACTCGCGCAGATCGTCGCGACCGGTGCTGTTGCGGTGACGGCAACTGCCGCCGAGGATCTCGACCCTGATGTCCGAGGCGCTCAACGTGCGCAGGGCGGCCCGGATGTCGTCCCATTCGTCCGCCGAGTACCGCTGCCGCACCGCCACCCGGTGCGCCTGCGCCTCGTCGTTCAACGCGAACCGGCTGACGTGCCGCAGCGGACCGGGAATCCGGTCGTGGGCGTCCCCCAGCCACAACGCCGCGAAATAGTCGGTGTGCCAACTCCACAAAGCCATACCCGATCTCTCTCCCGGCAGGCCACACACAGCCGCCGTCCACCACACCACGACACGACCGTCCCGCTGCCGCCGCCACGACCACCACTACGCCGGATCGCCGCCGATGACCCCGCCCGGCAACGCTCGCGGCGCCTCCCCGAGCAACTCGTCGGTGTTCTCCTGTGTGATCAGGTAATCCGGCGTCGTGCGCGAACTCTCCTCGTCCTTCCCACCGCCCCGCGCTCCCGGCGCGCCCATACCAGCCATCCCGGCGCGCCCCGCACCACCCGAGGCGGCCGAGGTCGACGAGGAGCCCGCCGGCGAGGCAGGACTCACCACTCCCGCCCCCGGGACACTGCGTCCCGGCTGCGGCGTACTCGACCCGGGACTGCCCGGCGAGCCCGACCCGGGACTGCCCGGCGAGCCCGACCCGGGACTGCCGGGCGACCCCGAGCCCGGACTAGACGGAGTCGAACCGCTCGGCACCGTCTTGCTCGGATCGGACGGATTCGTCCCCGCCGGAGTCGTCCCCGCCGGCGTGGTGTTCGCCGGGTCCTGACTCGACGGCGTGCCCGAGGTGTCGCTCTGATCCTCCGACGAGTTCTCCGAACCCTCCGGCTGCCCCTCCTCCGGCTGCTCCCCCGCACCGGGCTCACCGCTGTCCGGCTCGCCCGCACCGGACCCGCCGTCGTTCCCGCCGCCCCCGCCACCGGGCCCCCCGCCACCGGTACCGTCGTCGATCACCCACTTGCCCCCCGGCGGCGGCGTGATGTCCGGCGAGGACGTGGGACTCACCGGCGTCGGCAACACCGGAATACTGCTGTCGATCGACTTGAACGGCTGCACGTAGTAGTCGCGCATGGCGTCACGGGCCGCCTGCTCCTCCTCCGACTGCTCACGCTGGAGATCCCAGCGGTTCGGGGGCCAGAGCCAGGACGTCCAGGTGATCACGACCGGGTCGGGGAGGGCGCTCTTCGTCTGCGAGATGGCCGAGGCGGCCTCCGTGACGCGCGTCGACAGCTCGTTGAGTACCGGCGTCAGCTCTTCGGCTTTGGTTACATAGTTCTTGATGCTCGCCTTGGATGCCTCCGCAGCGGCCCCCGACCATGCTTGATCCATCGAGGTCTGGATGCCTCGCGCGAAAGTCCGCAGACCTGTATCCCACAATTCACTGACTTGGTAGTACAGCTGAGCGTGGTTGTTGGCATCCGTAGGATCGAGCGGATCGAACGCCCCCACGATGTCTGGGTGCGACCAACTGGAAGGGTTTTCGCCGCCCCCAGGAATTGCCGGGGGCTCGTACCCGCTCACTGGGCGCTCCCCGGCAGCGGAAGTCCTGGCCAGAGCGACGTCGTCGACGAAGGCGCCGAGCCGTACAAGTCGCCGATCACGCCCGGCATGCGTCCCAAAGCCTCCAGTGCCTGCTCAGGGGTCCGCTCCGCAGGACCACGGTCCGGCAACGTCTCGTTCAGAGTGTTGAATTGGCTGGCAAACTCACTGTCGGTCTGCATGAGTCGCTCCCGTGCGATCCGAAAGAAGGACTGCACGTCCTCGACGATCTGGAGATGTTGCTCCATAACCTGCCAGACGCTGTTGTCTCCAGACTCTTTCGCTTTTTTCTTGAACCGATCGACCACAGTCTGCGCAGAGACCATCTCGCCGTTGCTCTCCCCGAGACCCCAGTGGCTCTGTTCCGAAATCCTGCTGGCGATCCGCTGAATCTGACGAATCGTGGTCTTGAAGTATTCGCAGTCTCGATCGATATAGATGAAATCCTCGGGCTTCATGGCGAACGAGACGCTTCCCTCGGACACCGCCGAAAGCATGTTGCTCAGCGGGCGCATTGATTCGCCTTCACTCATATGAGCGGCCTCCTCCCCTCTTCCACGCCGCGCTCAGGCGTGCGAAGGCACCGTCGGAACGATGGTTTCCGCCAACTCACGGACCAGATCGCAGGCATCCCTGTGACCGGTGTCCTTCGCAGTGGGAGAGTTCGTCAAGGCGAATTCGAGCCCTCCTCCAAGCATCGCAACCAGGAGAGTGCACGACGCCTTGGTCTCAACATCCGACTGCCGACTCGATATCGCTTCCCGGCCGGCAACCGTGAGCTTGCGCGTATCAGCAAAGTCTTTGGCTTCGACCATCTCCACCGTGATGTTGGTCGTCGTGATACCGACGGCATAGCCGTCGGGCTGAGCCCACATACAGCCACGCCACTTGATCCCACCCGATGCGTCGGAATCGGCGGGTATCTTCTGCCGCAGTTCCAGCGAATCGAGCAGGCTCTCAGGGATGTCGTCGCATGGACTGAACCCGGACGGCACGTCCGCAGCCACAGTGCCGGTGCCACTCGACGGCACCGCCTCGGGGTCTGTGCTGCCGTCCTCAGACGTTCCGCACCCCGCCAACGTCATCACGACGGCGACAACAGCAACCCCGGCCACCCGGCGACCAGATCGACGCGACATCCACACCCCACATTCGCCGAAACCGTTCGGACATCAACGGGGTGGACCGGCATCTCCTCCCCCTGCCGCACTGCCGTGATCCTACCGACGCACCGGTTCCGTTCCGCCGCTCGGCGGGACGAGGCCGGTCTCGCGGTGGGGAGGAGCACCCCCGCCGCGGGAACCGCGTCTCGTCAGAACTGGTCCTGCTCGTAGCTCGAGCTGAGCAGTTCGTCCGCGTGTGTCGCTCCGATGACCTCGGGCGTCGACTCGCCGAGCGGGCCGGTGAGATCGTCGTTGCCGGTGAGGCTGCGGTACGGGTCGACGTTGCGGCTGTGTTCGCTCTCGTCGTTCTGGCCGCGGCCCGCCGCGCCCGCGCCGCTGCCCATGAAGCCGCTGGTGCCGGCGGGGGTGGTGGAGGTGCCCGCGCCCGCTGGGACGGCGGAGGCGGGGACCGTGCCGAGCGAGCCGGCCCCGGGGAGGCTGGAGCCCGGCGCGCCTGTGCTCGGGCTGCCGGTGGTTGGGACGCCGGAGAACCCGCCACCGCCGCCGCCGGAACCACTCAGGCCGCCGCCGGGGCGGCCGAGAGAGCCGAGCAGGCCGCTGCTGGGGGTGCTGGCGGCGGAGGTGTTCAGCGATGACGCGGGGGTGGTCGAGGTGTTGAGGCCGGAGTTGCCGGTGAGCGGGTTGGTGCTCGCGGCCTGGGTGGCGAGGCTTTCGGCCTGCGAGAGCAGGGGTTCGCCGATGTTCTTCGCTGCCGCCTGCACGACCTCAT
Source organism: Nocardia farcinica (assembly GCF_029867845.1). Lineage (GTDB taxonomy): Bacteria > Actinomycetota > Actinomycetes > Mycobacteriales > Mycobacteriaceae > Nocardia > Nocardia farcinica_A. The sequence continues at coordinate 7,728 of NZ_JARWRU010000952.1, forward strand.
CGGGGGCGGGCAGGCCACTTTCCCCGAGCAGCTGGCCGACGACGCCGTTGAGCTGGGCGGTCTTTCCGGCCAGATCGCCTCGGGTGGTGTTGACCACGGCCACGGCCTGGCCGAGGTGTTCGGTGGCGGTGGCGAGCAGGGTGGCCTGGCCGGGCGGGGTCAGGATCACCGGGGCCAGCGCGGTGGCCTGGGCGGCGAAGGTGCTGGCGATGCCGACGAGCTGGGCGTTGCCCTGCTGGACCACGGCGGCCGCGGCCTGGGTGAGCGCGGAGATGTCGAAGCCGCGCTGGCTGGCGTCCTGCCCCTGGGCGTTGGCCTCCTGACCGGCGATCTGCGCCTGCCGCGAGGATTCGCCCTCCCAGGACTGCTCGACGGTGGACATGCTGCCCTTGGCCATCTGCATGGCCATCTCGATCATCTGCGAGGACTGACTGAGGATGGCGGTCGGGTCGAGGGCGCCGAGCACGCCGGTGCCGAAACTCTGCAACAGCTCGAGGATCGGCTGGAAGAGCACATCGACGCCGGGCAGCGCCGGGATCTGCAGGCCCTGCATGAGCGCGCCGGCCGGATCGGCGGGCAGCGCGGGCAACTGCGGCAACTGGTGGGCGGCGGCCGAGGCGGCCTGGGTGGCCTGTGCGGCGAGGCCCTGCGCGGCCGCGCCCGCCTGGCCGAGCACACCCTGCACCGAGGCGTCGGCCTGTTGCAGGGCGTGGCTGATACCGGTGCTCTCCAGGAAGGCGTCCCCCCCGGCCCGCAGGCCGCCGAGGATGTCCTGCGGATCGGCAGACCCGCCGCCGAGGCCGGGCAGACCAGCGGGCACGGCGCCCGGGGCGCCCGCGTCGTCGGATTCCCTGCGGGACAGGATGAATTCGGGCGCCTCGATCGGCGGCAGGTCGGCGGGCAACTGGGGCAGCGGCAGGTCGATCAGCGCCTGATCGGCGGGGATCTCCACCGGCTCGGCGGGAGCCTGCGGCGCGGCGGCGGGCGCGGCCGATTCGGCGGGCACGGTGCCTGTCAGGGGCGAATCGGCCGGGGTGTAGTCGTTTCCGGCGGCGGGCGGCGCGGCGACCGGCTGGGCGGCGCCGATGACTCCGGTCTCGGTGACGTCGATGGGCTTCACGGCGGCCTCAGATCTCGCTCGCCTGCGCGTTCATCTGCGCGGCGTTGGTGTCGTCGGTCTCCTCGAACAGCGAGGCGGCCGAGAAGGCCTTCCAGGACAGATCGTTGTACTTGTTCGCCAGATCGTGGATGTCCCTGGCCTGCAGGACTTGCGCGGCCGCGAAACTGGCGAGGTAGTCGGCGCCGATGAGCCCGAAGACCGGCGTGAGCGCCGAGACCTGGCCGATCAGATCCATGTCGGCCGCCGCCTTGATCTGACCGGCGATTGTGGCGTGTTCGGTGGCGAACTGCCGGACCGCCGTGGGATCGACCGAGACTTCACTCATCGAGTGGCCCCCCATCCGTCGTGTTGTGCTGTGTCGCCGCAGCGGACGGCTCACGACGACTCGCGGGCCCGACCGCTTCGAACATTGCTGCTTGTCCCACCCCGAAGCGATCGCGCCGTCGCCGGCCGAAGCCGCTACGGTTCGCCCAATATAGCCGATGGTCACGACAGCATTCGAGCGCGCGGAGCGCCACCGTGGCGCGCGCGACGCTCGATCGGACCAGAAATAGAACGTGTTGCAAATTAGAACAAGTTCTATATTGTCGGTGCCATGAAGGTCGCAGTGACCGGCGCAGCCGGCTACCTAGGCACGAACTTGCTCCCGCTGCTCACCGCGCGCGGCGACGAGGTGATCGCCGTCGACCGGGTCCGTCCCCCCCCCGCGGCGCGGGCCCGGTGCCGGGGGGGCGGGGCGCGCGACGCGCCCGCCCCCCGCGACCC
>NZ_JARWRU010000953.1 GCF_029867845.1 Nocardia farcinica
CACCGACGGCCAGCTGCCGCCCGGGGTCACCAGCAAGGACGTGATCCTGGCCGTCATCGCCGAGATCGGCACCGGCGGTGGCCAGGGCTACGTGCTCGAGTACCGCGGCGAGGCCGTGCGCTCCATGTCGATGGAGGCCCGGATGACCATGTGCAACATGTCCATCGAGGCGGGCGCGCGGGCGGGCATGATCGCCCCCGACGAGGTCACCTACGAGTTCCTGAAGGGCCGTCCGCACGCCCCGAAGGGCGCCGACTGGGACGCCGCCGTGGCGGCCTGGGACGCCCTGGCCACCGACGAGGGCGCGGTTTTCGACGCCGAGGTGCACATCGACGCGAGCACGCTGAGCCCGTTCGTCACCTGGGGCACCAACCCCGGCCAGGGCGCCCCGCTGAACACCACCGTGCCGGATCCGGCCGATTTCGCCGACGAGACCGCCCGTGAGGCCGCGCAGAAGGCGCTGCGGTACATGGATTTGACCCCGGGCACGCCGCTGCGCGACGTCCCGGTCGACACCGTGTTCGTCGGCTCGTGCACCAACGGCCGGATCGAGGACCTGCGCGCGGTCGCCGAGGTGCTGAAGGGCCGCCGCGTCGCCGACGGCGTGCGGATGCTGGTCGTCCCCGGCTCGATGCGGGTCCGCGCGCAGGCCGAATCGGAGGGTCTGGGTGAGATCTTCACCGCCGCCGGCGCCGAATGGCGGCAGGCGGGCTGCTCGATGTGCCTCGGCATGAATCCCGACCAGCTCTCGCCCGGCCAGCGCTGCGCCTCCACCTCCAACCGCAACTTCGAGGGCAGGCAGGGCAAGGGCGGCCGCACGCACCTGGTCTCCCCGCTGGTCGCCGCGGCCACCGCGGTGCGCGGCAGGCTGTCCTCGCCCGCCGATCTGGACTGAAAGCCCGCCCTTCACCTTTTCGACCCCAGGAGAGAATCCGATGGAACCCTTCACCGTGCACAAGGGAATCGGCGTGCCGCTGCGCCGGTCCAATGTCGACACCGACCAGATCATTCCCGCCGTCTACCTGAAGCGGGTAACCCGCACCGGTTTCGAGGACGGCCTGTTCGCCGCCTGGCGCAACGACCCGGACTTCATTCTCAACGTCGAGCCCTACAAGCGGGGCACCGTACTGGTCGCCGGACCGGATTTCGGCACCGGCTCCTCGCGCGAGCACGCGGTCTGGGCGCTGTCGGACTACGGCTTTCGGGTGGTCATCTCGTCCCGGTTCGCCGACATCTTCCGCGGGAATGCGGGTAAGGGCGGTCTGCTGGCCGCGCAGATGTCACAGAACGATGTCGAAATGCTCTGGAAGATGATCGAGGAACAGCCCGGTCTCGAATTGACGGTGGACCTGCGGGCGCGCACCGTGACGGCCGGAACCGTCGTGTTGCCGTTCGATATTGATGACTACACCCGGTGGCGTCTGCTGGAAGGTTTGGACGACATCGGCCTGACGCTGCGTCAGAGTGACGTCATCGCCGAGTTCGAAAAGGCAAGGCCGGCTTGGAAGCCCGTCACGCTTCCGGCGCCTATTTCGCAGGCGTAATCATCGGCGGCGGTGATAGCTGGGCGTCATCAGATGCGGTAGCTGGACGTGTGCTAAACCACCATGAATTTTGGCGTGGCACATAGACTCTTGCTCAATGTGGGTTTACCGTGGTACCTAGTCGGTCCGACGACGGGCCATTAGTCTGCGGAGGATTCAATGAACAAGGCGGAACTGATCGACGTTCTGACCGAAAAGTTGGGTACGGACAGGCGCACGGCTACCGCGGCAGTCGAGCACGTTGTCGACACCATCGTGCGGGCGGTGTACAAGGGCCAGAGCGTCACCATCACCGGTTTCGGTGTCTTCGAACAGCGCAAGCGCGCCCCCCGGGTGGCCAGGAACCCGCGCACCGGCGAAACCGTCAAGGTGAAGGCCACTTCGGTGCCGGCGTTCCGGCCGGGCGCCCAGTTCAAGGCCGTCATCGCGGGCAAGCAGAAGCTGGCCGCGACCGGCCCCGCCGTCAAGCGGGGTGTGAATGCGCCTGTGGCGGCCAAGAAGACGGCGAATAAATCCACGACCACCGCCGCCGCCAAGAAGGCGGCAGCCAAGAAGGCCGCCGCCAAGACGGCGGCCAAGAAGACGACCGCCACCAAGGCCCCGGCCAAGACCACCGCGCGCAAGACGACCGCCACCAAGGCCGCGACCAAGACCACGGCCAAGAAGGCGCCGGCGAAGAAGACCGCCACCAAGGCGACGGCCAAGACCACCGCCGCCAAGAAGACGACGACCGCCGCCAAGAAGACCACGGCGGCCAAGTCGAGCGCCACCAAGGCCACCGCCGCCAAGAAGACAGCGGCGAAGAAGGCCCCCGCGAAGAAGACCGCGGCCAAGCGCACGGCCTCCAAGCGCTGACGCCGCGAGCGCGCGG
>NZ_JARWRU010000954.1 GCF_029867845.1 Nocardia farcinica
CCGCCCGCGGCGCTCGCGTGGGTGGTGGGCGGGGGGGGCGGCCGCGCGCGCGCCCCCCCCCCCCCCCCCGAGTCGTTCCCGGCCGACACCGACCGTGCGCGCGACCTCCCCGCCGCGCGCGGCTGCGGGTCGGCGCCCCGCCCGCGACGTAGCCTGTGGGCGGCAGCGACGGAAGGAGGTGCCGAGATGGCCGATGCCGACGACGCGGCGGGCCGGCGACGCCGCTTCCCCGCCCGGGTGTACGCGACGGGATCGGAGCCCGACGCGCGGTTCAGCCTGGCGAACGAACGCACCTACCTGGCCTGGATCCGCACGGGCCTGGCGCTGATGGCGGCGGGGGTGGCGTTGCGGGTGTTCGAGGTAGGGGACGCTTCGGCGGCGAGTACGGCCGCCTCGGTGCTGCTCACCGGGTCGGCGGTGGTGCTGCCGGTGCTGGCGTGGACAGGGTGGGCGCGCACCGAGCGCAGCCTGCGGCAGTCCGCGCCGCTCCCCGTGCCGTACGTGGCGGTGCCGTTGACGCTGGTGCTGGCCGTCGCGGCAGCTCTGGTCTGCTGGTCGCTGCTGACGTGAGCACCGCTCCCGGGCCGAGGGGCGAGCGCGCCGACGGCGGAACACAGGTCGAGCGCACCGCGCTGGCCTGGCATCGGACAGCGTGTTCGCTGGTGATCTTCGAGCTGGTGGGCGCTCGGATCACCGCCGAGATGGGGCAGGCCGTCCTGACCGTGCTGCTCATGGCTCTCACCGTGCCGACGCTCGTCCTCGTTGTGACCGGTGTCCCGCGTTCGGCCGCACCGGGGCATCGTCTCGTCGTCGGCGAGGACGGTGTGCGGTATGTGCTCGTCGCCGACGGCAGGCGGCCGCTCGCGCTGTCGGTGCTGGTTGCCACGATCGGGCTCGTCTGCCTGATCGCGGTCCTGCTCGGACCACCCGACATCGTCCGTGCGAGCTCCGAGGCGGCGCAACACGCGCCGACCGCTTCCACAGAGAAGTAGCGGCAAGGTTGCTGATGCTGTCGGGGTGGGTGCAGTGACATCGCGTGACCGTTCCGAGATCCGCGCCGGGCGACGGTTACCGATCCGCAGTGTTTCCAGCCGAAATCGTCTCTGATTCGCCGTTACGATCGGTGTGGTCCAGGCGACAGCGGTCGCGACGACCGATCACCGGGATCGATCGTTTGCCGATCGAGTCCCCGGACAGTCAGGAAGCGACGCTTCCGTGACCAGCCCTCGGGGCGGACAACAACACCATCTCGATCTTCTGCCCTCGTCCCCGGCCCGCGCCGGCGACCGTCCGGCTATCCCCTCGGTCACCCGGCCCCACCGAAAGCGAGCGAAAGTTGAGCGACTCCCGTCGGCAGTCATCCGTCGAAAGAACCCCTGCTCCATCCCGCAGGCTCGACGCGGGCACCGTCTGCCTGGCCGGCCTCATCGTGGCCACCCTCGTCGGCGGCCTGGCCGTGCTGTCGGCCTCTCCCGTCGTGACCGTGGCCGCGGCGCTCGGCATCATCGCCGTCCTGGCCTTCGTGGTCGCGGCGCTGCTCTGAGCCGCCCCGATCACCTTCCGGCGTCGAGATAACGCGGCTGCCGCCACTGCCGCGCCACTTCCTCGGGGAACTCCGGGACGGTCACGCCGTACTCGGCGGCCAGATCGTCCGGCGAGGCGGCGCGCACCGACCAGCCCCGCTCGGTGAGCCAGCTGCGCGGGTCGATGCGCTCGTCGGCGTAGAACAACTCGGTCGGATCGAGTTCGCCGAACGGATTCTTGTCGAAATACTTCCGCTCCACCTGAGAGAACCCGCGGATCGCCGCGGCCGTCGGCGTGTACTCCACGGCCAGGCGGCTGCCGGGCGGGCTCAGCGCGTCGATCCGCTCGAAGAGCCGATCGTGCGCGGCGCCCGGCAGATACGGCAGCAGGCCCTCGGCGGACCAGGCCGTGGCGGCCCGCGGGTCGGCGCCGTGGGCAGCCAGCGCGGCGGGCCAGTCCGAGCGCAGGTCGACCGCGACGGCTCGGCGGTCGACGCGGGCACGCACGCCGTGCTCGGCGAGCACCCGCTCCTTGAATGCCAGCACCTCCGGGCGGTCCATCTCGAAGACGGTGGCGTCCTCTGGCCAGTCCAGCCGGTAGGCGCGCGCGTCCAGGCCGGAGGCGAGGATGACGAACTGCCGCACTCCTGCGGCGACGGCGGCGAGGAAATAGTCGTCGAACCAGCGGGTCCGCAGTCCCATGTGACCGGGCACCAGCGGCGCGCCGGCCAGTGTCGGCGGTTCGGCGAGTATGTCGAGGAAGTGTGGTTCCCCGGCGGCCCGGACGAACAGTTCCGCGTACTCGTCGTGGATGAGCGGATCGGGGACGGCGGTCTCCAGTGCCCGGAAGGTCGCCACGCCGAGCGCGGTGAGTTCGACACCGGTGACGATGTCCCATTCGTCGTTTTCGGTTCGCACGGCCGAACACCTCCCGGAGAGTTGGTGTCTGCGGATCGAAACCGTCGCCGCCGAGTCTACGACCGGCCTCCCGCGGCCGGTTCTTCGTGCGGATAGCGACTCGGTGACCATGCGGTGTACGCGCGCCGCGCCCCGCGGGGGCGCCCCCCCCTGAGCCCCCCGCGCACCCAGCCGCGCCCGCGCACGCGCACGCC
>NZ_JARWRU010000955.1 GCF_029867845.1 Nocardia farcinica
CCCCGAAGGGGATGGTGTCGGCGGGCTCGTAGTCGCCCGGCCGCGACAGTTCGGTGGCCGGGGCAGGCGCGGGCAGCGGCAGCGTGGGCGCCGGGTCCTCGAACTCGGGGCGCGGCCGGGCGGGCAGCCGGTAGAAGGCGCGGGCGTTGTCCTCGAGCACCGCGTGCATGTCCGCGCCGACCACATCGCAGATCAGGTCGACATCGGAGTCGCGGAACGGGCGGCCCGCCCGTGCGCCCGGCAGATCGGTGCCGAACATCAGCGCCTCGGGATTGACCGCGTGGATGCGGCGCAGCGTGTCGGCGACGTTCATGGTGACCCGGCCGAACCCGGTGGCCTTGACCCGCGCGCCCCGGTCGACCAGATCCAGCAGGTAGGGCAGGCACTCCTCGGACATGCCGAGGTGGTCGACCGAGATCCTCGGCAGCTTGGACATCACCGGCTGCAGGGAGGCGAGCATCTGGCCGTCGACGTAGACCTCGACGTGCCAGCCCGCCAGCTCGTAGGCGCGCAGCGCCTGCACCGTCATGCGGGTGATGTCGGTGGCCGCGCGCTTGAGGTTGAACCGCAGCGCCCGCACCCCGACCTTGTCCAGTTCGAGGATCTCCTGGTCACCGGCGTCGAGATCCAGCCGGGTCACCCCGACCCAGTTCTCGCCGAGCTCGGCCAGCGCCGCCTTCAGGTAGGTCTGGTCGGTGCCCTGGAACGACGCGCTGACCACGGCCCCGCCCTGGACGTCGAAGCGCGCCATCCGCTTTCGATAGTCGGCGATGGTGTACGGCTGCGGCAGGTAGCCCTCGTTCTCGGTCAGCGGGAACCGCGGATCGATGATGTGGACGTGTGCGTCGAACACTTGTACAGAATGCCTCGAGATCGCGTGACTGTCGCAACCCTCCCATCGGGAAGCAACGGGAGGCGGACACGGGAAGAGGGGCGCCCCCCCCGCCCCACATACGGGCGGCGGCATTTTAGCACGTGGCGCACTAGACCATGTGGGGCT
>NZ_JARWRU010000956.1 GCF_029867845.1 Nocardia farcinica
GTTCGGTCCTGGTCACCTGGTCGGCCCCCACCACCGAACGCGCCGACTACCGCGTCACCGCCCTGCGCCCCGACGGTTCCTGGCGCGTCGTCGGCCGCACGCACACCACCGAGATCGAGGACGGCGGCGCGCCCGCGGGCGAGATCCCCGTCTACGCGGTCGCCACCGCCCTCGCCGGCCGCTATTCCGAGCCCGCCCGCTCGGACGCCCCCGGCCGCCCCGCCACTGCCCGCCCCGCCACTGCCCGCCCCGCCACGGCATCGCCCACCCCCTCGACCGGTCGCATCGACTACACCCGGCCCTCCCGGCCGAGGCAGCACGCCCAGGCCGACCAGGTCACGCCCGCCGGAAGCGAACGGAGCGCCCCCGCCACGGGAGCCGGCCGGCCCGGCCCCGCCGCTGAATCCACCGTCGATCACGCGGCGACGACCAGGATCGTGCCCGCCGGGCAGCCCACGGCGGGCGGACGCGATGCCGCGCCGGGGGAACGGGCGGGAGCGAGTGCACCTGCCGAGGGCGAGGGGCGGACGGGTGGCGCGTCGAGCGCGGCCGATCTGCCGACCGACCCGACGCCGGGCGGTATCCCCGCGGTCGCCGGGCTGGCCGAGCACGACGGATTGCTGGTGTTCGACTGGCCCGCCGGGATCACCGAGGTGATGGTGGTGGTGCGGGCGGACCGGCCGCCGCTGACCCACGACGAGCCGGGTGCGCGGGCCTGGAAGGTCACGAACATGCGGTACCAGATCGACGGCGGGGTGGCGATTCCGGCGGAGGTGCCCAGGCCGTGCCACGTGGCGGTGGCCTCGTGCAGGCGGGAGCCGGACGGCAGGCTGCGGGTGGCTCCCGGGGTGGCGCCCGCGGCGCGGATGCATTGGCCGCATCCGGCCTGACCGGGCGATACCGTGCCTGCCCGGCCGGGTGGCGGTCCGGGCCCGGGGGGCGAGGGCGGTGGGTCGTGCCGGTCCGCGGCGGCGATGTGACAAGGTGGATCGGGTGATACCCAAGTTGATGGCGGTGAGCGACATTCACGTCGGCCACCAAGGGAATCGGCCGGTCGTCGAGCAGATCCGGCCCGACTCGCCCGAGGACTGGCTGATCGTGGCCGGGGACGTGGGGGAGAAGACCGAGGAGATCCGCTGGGCGCTGGCGCTGCTGCGGGAGCGCTTCGCCAAGGTGATCTGGGTGCCGGGCAACCACGAGCTGTGGACCACGGCCAAGGACCCGGTGCAGATGCACGGCGTCGCCCGCTACGACTACCTGGTGTCGATCTGCCGGGATCTGGACGTGGCCACCCCGGAGGACCCGTTCCCGGTGTGGCGCGGCCCCGGCAGCGAACAGTACGGCGGCGCCGTGACCCTGGTGCCGATGTTCCTGCTCTACGACTACTCGTTCCTGCCCGACGGCGCGACCGGCAAGGCCGACGGCCTGGCCATCGCCCGCTCGCGCAATGTCGTCGCCACCGACGAGTTCCTGCTCTCGCCGGACCCCTATCTCACCCGCGACGCCTGGTGCCACGACCGGGTGCAACTCACCCAGCGCAGGCTCGACCAGCTGCCCGAGGGCACGCCGGTGGTGCTGATCAACCACTTCCCGCTGGTGCGCGAACCCACCGACGTGCTGTTCTACCCGGAGTTCGCGCTCTGGTGCGGCACCGTGAAGACCGCCGACTGGCACACCCGCTACAACGTCGTCTGCTCGGTCTACGGCCATCTGCACATCCCGCGCACCTCCTACTACGACGGCGTGCGCTTCGAGGAGGTCTCGCTCGGCTACCCGCGCGAGTGGCAGCGCCGCGGCCTGCCCGATCGGCTGCTGCGCCAGATCCTGCCCACCCCGGAATACCCGCCGGGGACGCTGAACAAGTGGGGCGGCCACTTCACGCTCACGCCCGAGATGGAGGCGGCCGCGGCCGAGATGCGTGCCAAGGCCCAGCGTCGCCGCGGCGTGTGACCCGCTACGGGTGATGTAGGGACGGGTGATGTAGGGGCGGGAACACTGCGGCCCCGCTGGACTAGGCTCGTCGGCGATGATCGAGAACATTCTGCCCAGCGGGATCGCCGCCGCCGAGTTGCTGGACTTCCCCGCCGACCTGCGCGCGCATCCGGCCGAAGAACACCTCATCGCCAATGCCGTCGACAAGCGCCGCCGCGATTTCATCGGCGCCAGGCACTGCGCGCGCCAGGCGCTCGCCGCCCTCGGTGAGGAGCCGGTGGCCATCGGCAAGGGGGAGCGCGGCGCTCCGGTCTGGCCGCGCGGGATCGTCGGCAGCCTCACCCACTGCGACGGCTACCGCGCCGCGGCGCTCGGCCACAGGCTGCGCTTCCGCTCGGTCGGTATCGACGCCGAGCCGCACGGCGCGCTGCCGGACGGGGTGCTCGATTCGGTGAGCCTGCCCCAGGAGCGGGAGTGGCTGCGCGCCAACGACTCCGCGCTGCACCTGGACCGGCTGCTGTTCTGCGCCAAGGAGGCCACCTACAAGGCCTGGTTCCCGCTCACCGCCCGCTGGCTCGGCTTCGAGGACGCGCACATCAGCTTCACCGTCGACGAGACGAACGAGTCGGGCGAGGCGGGCAAGGCCACCGGCTCGGGCACCTTCCGATCAGAGCTGCTGGTGCCGGGCCAGGTCAACGACGGTGGTCTGCCGCTGACCTCCTTCGAGGGCCGCTGGCTGATCACCGACGGGTTGATCCTGACCGCGATCGCGCACGTCTGATGGCGGCGTCGCATCCTCCGGTGCGCCGGGTCGACGTGCTCGGCGGCCTGCTGATCGTCGACAAGGACGGCGGGTTCACCAGTCACGACGTGGTCGCGCGCTGCCGCAAGATCCTCGGCACCCGCAAGATCGGGCACGCGGGCACCCTCGACCCGATGGCCACCGGCGTGCTGGTGCTCGGGGTGGAGCGCGCCACCAAGCTGCTCGGCCTGCTCACCCTGACCACCAAGGCCTACACCGCCACCGTCCGGCTCGGCAGCGCCACCACCACCGACGACGCCGAGGGCGAGGTGCTGAGCACCGCCGACGCCGCGCACCTCACCGACGAGGCGATCGCCGCAGGCGTGGCCGCGCTGACCGGCGACATCCAGCAGGTGCCCGCCACCGTCAGCGCCATCAAGGTCGGCGGTGAACGCGCCTACGCCCGCCATCGCGCGGGCGAGGAGGTGACGCTGGCGGCCAGGCCGGTCACCGTCTCCCGCTTCGACGTCCTGGCCCGCCGCGACGTGCCTGGACCGGACGGGACGACGGCGGTCGACCTGGACGTGGTGGTCGAGTGCTCCTCCGGCACCTATGTGCGCGCGCTGGCCCGCGACCTCGGCGCCGGGCTCGGCGTCGGCGGGCACCTCACCGCGCTGCGCCGCACCAGGGTCGGCCCGTTCACCCTCGAGCACGCCCGCACCCTCGACGAGCTGGCCGAGAACCCGACCCTGAACGTTGACATGGACGAGGCGGTGCGGATCGCCTTCCCGCACCGCGTGATCGACGACGAGCAGGCCCGCGTGCTGCGCGACGGCCGCTGGCTCGACCCGATCGGCAGGAAGGGCGTGTACGCGGCGGTGACCGAGGAGGGCGCCGCCATCGCGCTGCTGGAGGAGAAGGGCAGGCGCGCCTCGCCGGTCTTCGTGGTGCGGCCGCGCGGTCTGGTCGACTAGCCGCCCCGGCCGCGTGGCCTCAGACCGCGCCGGCGCCGGTGGTGAGCCAGATCGCCTCCGCGGCGGGCTTGCCCAGATCGACCGGGGTGTCGGCGGCGCCGATGCGCACCGCGATGGTGCCGGCGAAGTCGCGGCGCTCCAGCACCTCCATGACGGTGTCCAGCGCGATGCCGACCGAGTCGAAGTAGCGCAGCATGTCCGGGTCGAAATCGGAGATGCGGGCCACCCGGCCGCGCTGGCCGGCGGTGAACTCGCTGAGCTGACGCGCGGGCGGGGTCGGCACGTCGCCGTCGACCGAGGGGATCGGGTCGCCGTGCGGGTCGCGGTCGGGGTAGCCGAGCTTGGCGTCGATGCGGGCCATCAGCAGTTCGGAGACGGCGTGCTCGAGCACCTCGGCCTCGTCGTGCACCTCGTCCCAGCCGTAGCCGAGTTCGTTGACCAGGAAGGTCTCCAGCAGCCGGTGCCTGCGCACCATGGCCACCGCGGCCCGGCTGCCCTGCTCGGTGAGGGTGATCGAGCCGTAGCGGGCGTGTTCGACCAGCCCTTGGTCGGCGAGCTTGCGCACCGCCTCCGAGACCGTGGAGGCCGAGACGCCGATGCGCTCGGCGAGCAGCTTGGTGGTCACCTTCTCTTCCTGTGACCACTCCCGCGCGGTCCAGATGACCTTGAGGTAGTCCTGGGCGACGGAGGTCAGGTCCGGCGCGAGCGTCGGAGCACCCGCCACCGTGGCCTCCGTCGCGTCCGCGGTGTTCACGGAAGCGTCGCTCAGCTCGCGGCGGGTGGTGACATCTCTCTTACCGGGCACACCATCGAGCTTAGGCAACACGTCGCCGTCGCACACATCCCTGTGTCACATCCTGTGCGCAGTTCACCGGCTGTACACCGGCCGGGAAGCAGAGCGTGACCGGGCGTGTGACACGGGCGGGAGTTGCCCGGCCGGAATATGGTTCGCCGACCGGTTTGCGTAGGCTTCGCGTGTGCAACGATGGCGAAGTCTCGACGATGTGCCCGCGGACTGGGGCCGCTGCGTGCTCACGATCGGCGTGTTCGACGGTGTGCACCGCGGCCACGCGCAACTGATCAGCAGAGCGGTGAAGAAGGCCGCGGCGCGCGGCGTTCCGTCGGTGCTGATGACCTTCGATCCGCATCCGATGGAGGTGGTGCGGCCCGGCTCGCATCCCGCGCAGCTGACCACCCTGACCCGCCGTGCGGAACTGGTCGAGGAGCTCGGCATCGACGTCTTCTGCGTCATGCCCTTCACCCCGGAGTTCATGAAGCTCACCCCGGAGAGCTACGTGCACGACCTGCTCGTCGAGCGTCTGCACGTGGCCGAGGTGGTGGTCGGCGACAACTTCACCTTCGGCAAGAAGGCCGCGGGCACCGTGGCCACCATGCGAGAACTCGGGCAGCGTTTCGGCTTCGAGGTCGACGGGGTCAAGCTGGTGGGTGAGCACGCCGTCACCTTCTCCTCCACCTACATCCGCGCCTGCGTCGACGCGGGCGACATGCGCTCGGCCGCCGAGGCCCTCGGCCGCCCGCACCGGGTGGAGGGCGTGGTCGTGCACGGCGACGGCCGTGGCCGCGAACTCGGCTTCCCCACCGCCAACGTCGCGCCGCCCATGTACGCGGCCATTCCCGCCGACGGCGTGTACGCGGGCTGGTTCACCGTGCTCGGCCCCGGTCCCACCATCGGCACCGTGACGCCGGGCGAGCGCGCCATGGCGGCCGTCTCGGTGGGCACCAACCCCACCTTCTCCGGTCGGGCCCGCACCGTCGAGGCCTACGTCATCGACGGCAAGGCCGACCTGTACGGCCAGCACGTCGCGGTCGACATAGTCGAGCATCTGCGCGGCATGGAGAAGTTAGACGGGCTCGACGAGCTGATAGCGGCGATGGGCCGCGACGTCGACAGGGCGCGCCGCATCCTGGCAGGCTGACCCGGCCGCGCCGGAATCCGCTCGCCGCGGGGACCCGCTGAGGGACGGCGCGGCGGCTCCGGTACAGTGTCTCCCCGGGTTTGCTGCGGTCCGCGGTGGCTGCCCCGCCGGGATGATCCCGACACCATTCGAGCGCGGAACTGAGAAACAGGACGGATGCCCCCATGGCGCTGACCACCGAACAGAAGAAGGCCATTCTGGCCGAGTACGGCCTGCACGAGAAGGACACCGGTTCCCCGGAGGCGCAGATCGCGCTGCTGTCCAAGCGCATCGCCGACATCACCGAGCACCTGAAGCAGCACAAGCACGATCACCACACCCGCCACGGCCTGATGGCCCTCATCGGCCGCCGCAAGCGGCTGTCGAAGTACCTGGCGGACAAGGACATCCAGCGTTACCGCGCCCTCATCGAGCGACTGGGCCTGCGCCGCTGAAACCTGCTCTGTGCGAGCCGGTAGGTCGATAGCCAACGGGGAGACGTACACTCTTCCCCGTTGGCTATTCGTGTTGATGGGGTAGTCCGCCGCGGCGAGTCCGCCATGGCGCATTCCCCTGACACGCGGACAACATGTGCACAGCCGTAGGCACCCGTCGCGTGGCGTCGGTCTTCGGTAGTGGCCTTTCGAGCGGATCGCGCTCCCCGAACGCGGGGAGCGCCGCGATCACGGTCGGCGGGCTTCGATCGATGACCGCCTCCGCGTCGCCGTTCCCAAGGGGGAGCAGGCCGGGTGCGCGCGTCGTGGCCAGGAGGGCCACCGCGCGACCGTGCCGGATACGGCTGACGAAAGCCGGGTCACCGGCGTGCGGTCACGGACGCGGCGGCCCGGGGAGGCGGGAGGTTGAGAGAAGAAAAGATGACGCAGACAACTGAACGCAAGTCCTCGGCCGTCGAGGTCGAGCCGGGTGTGTTCGAATCGGTCGCGCTGATCGACAACGGCAGCTACGGCACCCGCACCGTGCGTTTCGAGACCGGCCGCCTGGCCCGTCAGGCCGCGGGCGCGGTCGTCGCCTACCTGGACGACGAGACCATGCTCCTGTCGGCCACCACCGCGGGCAAGCAGCCCAAGGACCAGTTCGACTTCTTCCCGCTGACGGTCGATGTCGAGGAGCGGATGTACGCCGCGGGCCGCATTCCCGGCTCGTTCTTCCGTCGTGAGGGCCGCCCCTCCACCGACGCGATCCTGACCTGCCGCCTGATCGACCGGCCGCTGCGCCCGTCGTTCGTCGACGGCCTGCGCAACGAGATCCAGGTCGTGGTCACGGTGTTGAGCCTGGACCCGAACGACCTGTACGACGTGGTGGCCATCAACGCCGCCTCGGCGTCCACCCAGATCGCAGGCCTGCCGTTCTCCGGCCCGGTCGGCGGCGTGCGCGTGGCGCTCATCGGCGGCCAGTGGGTCGCCTTCCCGAGCGTCGAGCAGCTCGAGGACGCCGTCTTCGACATGGTCGTCGCGGGCCGGGTCGTCGAGTCCGGCGACGTGGCCATCATGATGGTTGAGGCCGAGGCCACCGAGAAGGTCATCGAGCTGATCGAGGGCGGCGCGCAGGCGCCGACCGAGGCCGTCGTGGCCGAGGGCCTCGAGGCCGCCAAGCCGTTCATCGCCCGGCTGTGCCGCGCGCAGGCCGACCTGGCCGAGCTGGCCGCCAAGCCGACCGGCGAGTTCCCGCTGTTCCCGCCGTACGAGGCCGACGTCTTCGAGGCGGTCGAGGCCGCGGCCAAGGCCGACCTCGACGAGGCGCTGAGCATCGCCGACAAGCAGGCCCGCGAGGCCCGCACCGACGAGATCAAGCTGGCCGTGCTCGACGAGCTGGCCGAGAAGTTCGCCGGTCGCGAGAAGGAGCTGGGCGCGGCCTTCCGCTCGGTCACCAAGAAGCTGGTGCGCCGCCGCATCCTGACCGACGGCTTCCGCATCGACGGCCGCGGCCTGGCCGACATCCGCGCGCTCTCGGCCGAGGTGGCCGTGGTGCCGCGCGCGCACGGCTCGGCGCTGTTCGAGCGCGGCGAGACCCAGATCATGGGCGTCACCACGCTGGACATGGTCAAGATGGCCCAGCAGGTCGATTCGCTCGGCCCGGAGACCAGCAAGCGCTACATGCACCACTACAACTTCCCGCCGTTCTCCACCGGTGAGACCGGCCGCGTCGGCTCGCCGAAGCGCCGCGAGATCGGCCACGGCGCGCTGGCCGAGCGGGCGCTGATCCCGGTGCTGCCCAGCCAGGAGGAGTTCCCCTACGCCATCCGTCAGGTCTCCGAGGCGCTCGGCTCCAACGGCTCCACCTCGATGGGCTCGGTGTGCGCCTCCACCCTGTCGCTGCTGAACGCTGGTGTGCCGCTGAAGGCCCCGGTCGCCGGTATCGCCATGGGCCTGGTGTCGGACACCGTCACCAACGACAAGGGCGAGTCCGAGGTGCGCTACGTCGCGCTGACCGACATCCTCGGCGCCGAGGACGCCTTCGGCGACATGGACTTCAAGGTCGCGGGCACCCGTGATTTCGTCACCGCGCTGCAGCTGGACACCAAGCTCGACGGCATCCCCTCGAAGGTGCTGGCAGGCGCGCTGAGCCAGGCGCACGACGCCCGCACCACCATCCTGGACGTGATGGCCGAGGCCATCGCCACCCCGGACGAGATGAGCCCCTACGCCCCGCGCGTCACCGCGATCAAGATCCCGGTCGACAAGATCGGCGAGGTGATCGGCCCCAAGGGCAAGGTCATCAACCAGATCACCGAGGACACCGGCGCCAACATCTCCATCGAGGACGACGGCACCGTGTTCGTCGGCGCGACCGACGGCCCGTCGGCGCAGGCCGCGATCGACGCGATCAACGCCATCGCCAACCCGCAGCTGCCGAAGGTCGGCGAGCGCTTCCTCGGCACGGTCGTCAAGACCACCGCCTTCGGCGCGTTCGTCTCGCTGCTGCCCGGCCGCGACGGCCTGGTGCACATCTCCAAGCTGGGTCAGGGCAAGCGGGTGGCCAAGGTCGAGGACGTGGTGAACGTCGGCGACAAGCTGCGCGTGGAGATCGCCGACATCGACAATCGCGGCAAGATCTCGCTGGTGCCGGTCGAGGACGCCGCCGAGGAGCCCGCCGACGCCGCCGCCGGGTCTGCGTCGGAAGCCTGAACCGAGTAGTACTTGACTCTGTGAGCAAGAAGAACACGACGACCCCCCTGCTGCCGCAGGGGGGTTCGTCCGTGCAACGGCAGATCGACGAGGCGGCCGACAGCGGCTCCGGCGTGCGCCGGACCGTGCTGCCCGGCGGCCTGCGGGTGGTGACCGAGCACGTGCCCGGCGTGCGGTCGGCCTCGGTCGGCGTGTGGGTCGGGGTCGGCTCCCGCGACGAGGGCCGCACCGTGGCGGGCGCGGCGCACTTCCTCGAGCATCTGCTGTTCAAGGCCACGCCGACGCGCTCGGCGCTGGACATCGCGCAGGCCATGGACGCGGTGGGCGGCGAGCTGAACGCCTTCACCGCCAAGGAGCAGACCTGCTATTACGCCCACGTCCTGGACGAGGATCTGCCGCTGGCGGTGGACATGGTCTCCGACGTGGTGCTCAACGGTCTGTGCCGCTCGGTCGACGTGGACGTGGAGCGGCAGGTGGTGCTCGAGGAGATCGCCATGCGCGACGACGACCCCGAGGACCTGGTCGGCGACGCCTTCCTGACCGCGCTGTTCGGCGATCACCCGATCGGCCGTCCGGTGATCGGCTCGGTGGAGTCGATCGAATCGATGACCGCCGCCCAGCTGCGCGGCTTCCACCTGCGCCGCTACCGGCCGGACCGGATGGTGGTTGCGGTGGCGGGCAATGTCGAGCACGAGCACACCGTCGAGCTGGTGCACCGCGCCTTCGCCGCCCGGCTCGACCCCGCCGCCCGGCCTGCGCCGCGCCGGGAGGGCACCTTCCGCGGGCGCGCGGTGCCGGAGTTGCGGCGCAGCTATCGCGACAGCGAGCAGGCACACCTGGTGTTCGGGGTGCGCGCCTTCGGCAGGCACGAGGGCGAGCGCCGCTGGCCGCTGTCGGTGCTCAACACCGTCGTCGGCGGCGGGCTGAGTTCCCGGCTGTTCCAGCGCATCCGTGAGGAGCGCGGGCTGGCCTATTCGGTGTACTCGAGCGTGGACACCTTCGCCGACACCGGCGCCTTCTCGGTGTATCTGGGCTGTCAGCCGGAGAATCTCGGCGAGGTGGCGGCGCTGGCGCGCGGGGTGCTCGAGGAGGTCGCCGAGCACGGCGTCACCGATGCCGAGTGCGCCAGGGCCAAGGGCTCGCTGCGTGGCGGGCTGGTGCTCGGGCTGGAGGATTCCGGGTCGAGGATGAACCGCATCGGCCGCAGCGAACTCAGTTACGGCAACCACCGCAGCGTGTCCGAGACGTTGGCGCGCATCGACGCGGTGACGACCGAAGAGGTCGCGGCGGTGGCGTCCACGCTGCTCTCGCGGCCGTTCGCGGCCTCGGCGACCGGGCCGTACCGGCGTACCCGCGATCTGCCCGCCGCGGTGCGCAGGCTGGTCGCCTGAGCAGGACGTCCCCGGCTCGTCCCCCGGGGCGGGCTCACTGGCTGACGAGGAGGTCGGATGATCCGCATCGGAGGAGTCGTTCGCGTCGCCCGCGTGCTCACGGCCGCGCCCGCACAGGCTGTCGTGGCCGTGAGCGCCGCCGCGTGCGGTGACGGCGGCGAGG
>NZ_JARWRU010000957.1 GCF_029867845.1 Nocardia farcinica
CGCGGGCGCGCCAGGCGCGGCTCCTACTCGTCGGACGTCAGCTGCGGATCCCAGTCCGCGCTGAGCCGATGGTGCAGCCACTCGCGCAGGGCGGGGCCGTATTCCTCCCGTTCGAGGGCGAAATCGACCGCTGCTCGAAGATAACCGCCCGGGTTGCCCAAATCGTGGCGCGACCCACGGTGGACCACCACATGCACCGGATGCCCCTCGGCGATCAGCAGCGCGATGGCGTCGGTCAGTTGCAGCTCGCCGCCCGCGCCGGGCTCGATGCGCCGCAGCGCGTCGAAGATCGCCCGGTCGAGCAGGTACCGGCCGGCGGCCGCGTAGGTCGACGGCGCGTCGGCCAGGGCGGGCTTCTCCACCATGCCCTTGACCCGCAGCACATTCGGGTTGACCGCGTCGGGCACCGGCGCGACGTCGAACACGCCGTAGGCGCTGACCTGGTCCTTCGGTACGTCGATCGCGCACAGCACGCTGCCGCCGCGCTTGCGCCGCACCCGGCTCATCACGTCGAGCACGCCGCAGGGCAGCACGAGGTCGTCGGGCAGCAGCACCGCAACGGCATCCTCGTCGTCGTCGAGCACGCTCTCGGCCTGGGCCACCGCGTGACCGAGGCCGAGCGGCTCCTCCTGCACCACCGAGGTGACGTCCAGCAGCGCGGGCGCCTTGCGGACCTTCTCCAGCAGCTGGAATTTGCCGCGCTCGGCGAGCGTGCTCTCCAGGACCAGATCTTCGACGAAGTGCGCGACCACGCCGTCCTTGCCGGGTGAGGTGACGATCACCAGGCGCTGTGCGCCGGAATCGGCGGCCTCGGAGGCCACCAGTTCGATGCCGGGGGTGTCGACCACCGGCAGCAGTTCCTTGGGCACCGTCTTCGTCGCAGGCAGGAACCTCGTGCCCAGCCCCGCCGCCGGTACGACGGCCGTGCGGAAGCACGACGCCGCCCCCTGCGGCGCGCTCTGCGCGGACTGTCCGGCTTTTGCTGTCATACGCATACCCTATCCATCCATGACACCGCCGTTGAACGTCGTCGCGACGTTGCGGCTGCGGCTGAGCTTAAGGTGATCCCCATGGGGATGCCCCGTCAGCGGGACAAACAGACATGGCGCGCGGAAATTCTCGCGCGCCGCGCCGAGGTCGATCCGAGCCGCCACGACGCCGAGGCCGCCGCGCTCGCCGTGGCGGTGCGCGCGTTGCGCGGGGCGGCGGTGGCGTGCGCCTATGTACCGGTCCGCGGTGAACCCGGCTCCACCGCCATGCTGGACGAACTGCGCTCCGGCGGCACGCGCGTGCTGCTGCCGGTGACCGGCGCGCCGGGCGCGCTGACCTGGGGCGAGTACACCGGTGCGGCCGATCTGCGCCGCGCGCGCTACGGGCTGCTCGAGCCCGCGGGCCGGGAGCTCGGGCCGGAGGTCGTCGCCGAGGCCGAGGTGATCCTGGTGCCTGCGCTTGCGGTGGACCGGCGCGGGGTCCGGCTCGGGCGCGGGGCCGGTTACTACGACCGCACGCTCGGCGCCGCCGGCCGGGGGGCGCGGTTGATCGCGGTGGTGCGCGACGAGGAGTTCGTGGCGCGCCTGCCCGAGGAGGAGCACGATGTACGTGTGGGCTGGGTGCTGACTCCCGGCGGTGGCCTGGTCCGGCTGGAAGGATCTGCCGACGGTCCGGGGACCGTGGAACACCACCCCGACTAGCGACGTTGGCACTGTCGGCGGTAGAGTGCTAAGTCGACAAGACTCGCGGAGGATGCTGTGCCAACTTATTCGTATGCGTGCACCGAGTGTGACAACCGGTTCGACATCGTTCAGTCGTTCTCCGACGATGCGCTGACCGTCTGCGACCAGTGCTCAGGAAAGCTGCGCAAGCTGTTCAATTCGGTCGGCATCGTCTTCAAGGGCAGCGGCTTCTACCGCACCGACAGCCGCGGCGGCGCCGTCCCCGCGGGTGACACCGGCAAGTCCGACAACGGTTCCTCGTCCAACGGTTCCTCGTCCGGCTCGGATTCCGGCTCGTCCTCGTCGAGCAGCGCGACGTCGAGCAGCACCTCCAGTTCGACGAGCACGTCGGTCGCCTGACCTGGATTACCGTCGCGGGGGGCCGGGGGGGCACCCCCGGGCAGGAGGTGTGATACGGGGCCGCCGGGGCCGGG
>NZ_JARWRU010000958.1 GCF_029867845.1 Nocardia farcinica
GGCCCCGCCCCCCCCCCACCCGTGCCGGCCCCTAATGTCACGGGGCCGCCCGGCCCACCGCGGCACGGCCCTTTCACCGTTCATGGGGCTCGGTGGCCGTGGATGAGCCGAGGGCTCAGTGGCGGTGGATGAGCCGAGGGCTCAGTGGCCGCCCTTCTCCTCCAGGCGCGCGAAGGAAGCGTTGATCTCGGCCTCGGCCTCGGCGCGGCCGACCCATTCCGAGCCCTTGACGTACTTGCCCGGCTCCAGATCCTTGTAGCGCTCGAAGAAGTGCTTGATCGCGGCGAGCTCGAACTCCGGCACGTCGGCGACGTCCTGGACGTGCTCCCAGCGCGGGTCGCCCGCGGGCACGCACAGCACCTTGGCGTCGCCGCCCGCCTCGTCCTCCATCTTGTACATCGCGACCGGGCGGGCCTCGACGATCACGCCGGGGAAGACCGGCTCGGGCAGCAGGACCAGCGCGTCGAGCGGGTCGCCGTCCTCGCCGAGGGTGTTCTCGATGAAGCCGTAGTCGGTGGGGTAGGCCATCGAGGTGTAGAGGTAGCGGTCGAGGCGGACCCGGCCGGTTTCGTGGTCGACCTCGTACTTGTTGCGGGAACCCTTCGGGATCTCGATGGTGACGTCGAACTCCACGCCATTCCTCCTGTGCTTCATCTGTGGGCGCGAGCGAGCGGCAGCCGACTCGCCCGACTGTCGGGGAGAACGGTAGCCGAACACCGATAGTGTGGACGGTGCGGATACGGGTGCGCCGGGCGGGCGCGCGGGGGGCGGAGTCAGGGAGACGACGAGCACGTGGTTGGGAACGAGAAGAGGATCGGTGACTTGGCCGCCCGCAGGCGCAGACGCCTGTGGATCTCGGTGGCCGTGACACTGGCCGTGCTGGCGCTGGTGGCGGGTACCGCGGCGGTGACGCTGCGGCCGTGGACGCCGGAATTCCGGCACGGTGGACTGACCGTCGCGGAGTCGCCCGCGCCGGTCGAGGCATTCCCCCGGCTCCAGCCCGCCGGCGACAACGGCTCCGCCAGTCCGGCCGCGGTGGCCGCCGCGCTGGCCGAGCCCATCACCAACCCCGACCTGGGGGATTTCTCCGGTGTGGTCACCGACGCCGAGACCGGCACGACGCTGTGGAGCTCGCAGGCCGACGAGCCGCGCATCCCCTCATCCACCAACAAGGTGCTGACCACCGCGGCCGCGCTGCTCGCGCTGCCCGCCGATCAGCGGCTGGTCACCAAGGTGGTCGAGGGGTCGGCGCCCGGCGAACTGGTGCTCGTCGGCGGCGGTGACCCCACGTTGACCGCTCAGCCGGACGGCAAGGGGTATTACCCGAATTCGGCCAAGCTCTCGGATCTGGTCGAGGGGATCAGGGCGTCCGGTCGCGCGGTGGGCACGATCGTCGTGGACACCTCCCGCTACACCGGGCCGACCATGGCGCGCGGCTGGGTGGAGATCGATGTGCCTGAGGGCTCGATCGCGCCCATCGAGCCGGTGATGATCGACGGCGGCCGCCTCGACCCGCTGGTGGAGTACTCCCCGCGCACCATGACCCCCGCGCTGGACGCCGGCCGCGCCCTGGCCGCCGCGCTCGGCCTCGATCCCGCCGCGGTGCGCCCGGGCACGGCCGCGCCGGGCGCCGCCGAGGTGGCGTCGGTGGCCTCGGCCCCGCTGCGCGAGCGGCTGCTCGCCATGATGCTGCAC
>NZ_JARWRU010000959.1 GCF_029867845.1 Nocardia farcinica
GGGGGGGTGGGGGGGGGGGGTGGGGGCGGGCGCGGGCGCCCCCCGGTGGGCGGGTTCCGCGGTGGGGGGGGGTCCGGGGTGGGGGGCCGCCCCCCCGCTTCGTTAATGTGTGTGACGACGAACCAGTGTTGATGGCTGTAGGCGATGGTGGCCGCAGGTCAGGCGGATCCCGGGACCACCGGGACCGCTGGACCCCGGGGGCACCGAAGGCACAGCACTCGGCAACGAGCCGGTGAGAAGAGAAGGCAGGTATCCGTGACAAAGAACCAGGCAGGGGTCATGACATCCGCGACTGCTGGTCTCAACCTCAGTGATTCGGTGTACGAGCGCCTGCTCCGCGAGCGCATCATCTTCCTCGGCACGCAGGTCGACGACGACATCGCCAACAAGCTGTGCGCGCAGATCCTGCTGCTCTCGGCCGAGGACCCGACCCGCGACATCTCCCTCTACATCAACTCGCCCGGCGGCTCGGTGACCGCGGGCATGGCGATCTACGACACGATGCAGTTCGCCGACTGCGACATCCGCACCGTCGGAATGGGTCTGGCCGCGTCCATGGGCCAGTTCCTGCTCACCGCGGGCACCAAGGGCAAGCGTTACGCCCTGCCGCACGCGCGCATCATGATGCACCAGCCGTCCGCGGGCATCGGCGGCACCGCGGCCGACATCGCCATCCAGGCAAAGCTTTTCGCCGAGAACAAGCAGGAGCTGAACAAGCTGCAGGCCCTGCACACCGGACAGACGGTCGAACAGATCGAGGCCGACGCCGACCGCGATCGCTGGTTCACCGCTCAGCAGGCGCTGGAGTACGGCTTCATCGACCACGTGGTGAGCCACGCGAACCAGGCCAGCGGCGTAGGCAGCTGAACGGACGCCGCCGGCCCCACGGCCGGTCGCACCGTTGCAGCCGTCGATTGATCACACAGACTCTGGAGACGAAATGGCTCTGATCGACCCCCGCGCCGGGCTGTCCGGCATCGCGCCGTCCTCGCCTCAGGCGCGCTACATCCTGCCCGAGTACATCGAGCAGACCGCCACCGGAACCCGGCAGTGGAACCCCTACGCCAAGCTGTTCGACGAGCGCATCATCTTCCTCGGCAACCAGGTCGACGATGTCTCCGCCAACGACGTGATGGCCCAGTTGCTGGTGCTGGAGTCCCAGGACCCCGACCGCGACATCACCATGTACATCAACTCGCCCGGCGGCTCGTTCACCTCGCTCATGGCGATCTACGACACCATGCAGTACGTGCGCGCCGACGTCGCGACCGTCTGCCTGGGCCAGGCGGCCTCGGCCGCGGCCGTGCTGCTCGCCGCGGGCACCCCGGGCAAGCGTGCCTGCCTGCCCAACGCCAGCGTGCTGATCCACCAGCCGTCCTCGGGTGGCATCCGCGGCCAGGTCTCCGACCTGGAGATCGCCGCGGCGGAGATCGAGCGCATGCGCACCGCCATGGAGGAGACCCTCGCGCGGCACACCGGCAAGTCCGCCGAGGAGATCCGCAAGGACACCGATCGCGATCGCTACCTGACCGCCGAGCAGGCCAAGGAGTACGGCATCGTCGATCACGTCTTCGGTTACCGCAAGCTCAGCGCGCAGTCCTGAGCGCGGCTACCGCGCCGTCGTAGGGCCGGCCGGGCGACACGCCGTAGCGGCGCGCCGCCCGGCCGTTGCCGAAAACGGCCTGCGAACGGTGGAATTTCGCCGCTACCGTGAGAACTCGCACAACCCCGGCGAGAAACATGCTCGAGTTGTCGACCTCCGTCGTGCTCACCGGGTACGGTCGACCTAGGACCTTTGCTCTGGGACGACGGAATACTCGCCCCGCCGGAATTGCTCGCTGTGTTCGTGATACACCGGGCCGGGCGGCCGGCCGGGGCGGCCCGGACGGATGGTTGCACGCGGACAAGGAAGTAGGGACCCACGAGATGGCGCGCATCGGAGATGGCGGCGATCTGCTCAAGTGCTCGTTCTGCGGAAAGAGTCAGAAGCAGGTCAAGAAGCTCATCGCGGGGCCAGGCGTGTACATCTGCGACGAGTGCATCGATCTGTGCAACGAAATCATCGAGGAAGAGCTCGCCGAATCCAGCGAGGTCAAACTCGACGAATTGCCCAAGCCGGCCGAGATCCGCGAGTTCCTGGAGAACTATGTGATCGGTCAGGACGCGGCCAAGCGCACCCTCGCCGTCGCGGTCTACAACCATTACAAGCGCATCCAGGCGGGCGACAAGGGCCGCGACAGCCGGGGTGAGTCGGTCGAGCTGACCAAGTCCAACATCCTCATGCTCGGTCCCACCGGCTGCGGCAAGACCTACCTCGCGCAGACGCTGGCCAAGATGCTCAACGTCCCGTTCGCCATCGCCGACGCCACCGCGCTGACGGAGGCGGGCTATGTGGGCGAGGACGTCGAGAACATCCTGCTCAAGCTCATCCAGGCCGCCGACTACGACGTCAAGCGCGCCGAGACCGGCATCATCTACATCGACGAGGTCGACAAGATCGCCCGCAAGAGCGAGAATCCGTCGATCACCCGCGATGTCTCCGGCGAGGGTGTGCAGCAGGCGCTGCTGAAGATCCTGGAGGGCACCCAGGCCAGCGTGCCGCCGCAGGGCGGGCGCAAGCATCCGCACCAGGAGTTCATCCAGATCGACACCACGAACGTGCTGTTCATCGTGGCGGGCGCGTTCGCCGGCCTGGAGAAGATCATCTCCGACCGCACCGGCCATCGCGGCATCGGCTTCGGCGCCGAGGTCCGCTCCAAGGCCGAGATCGACACCACCGACCACTTCGCCGAGGTCATGCCCGAGGATCTGATCAAGTTCGGTCTGATCCCCGAGTTCATCGGCCGTCTGCCGGTCGTCGCCTCGGTGACGAACCTGGACAAGGAATCGCTGGTCAAGATCCTGTCCGAGCCGAAGAACGCGCTGGTCAAGCAGTACATTCGGCTGTTCGAGATGGACGGCGTCGAGTTGGAGTTCACCCAGGACGCGCTGGAGGCCATCGCCGATCAGGCCATCCTGCGCGGCACCGGCGCTCGCGGGCTGCGCGCCATCATGGAAGAGGTCCTGCTGCCGGTGATGTACGACATCCCCAGCCGCGACGACGTCGCCAAGGTGGTCGTCACCGCCGACACCGTGATCGACAACGTGCTGCCGACCATCGTGCCGCGCAAGCAGCAGCGCACCGAGCGCCGCGACAAGTCCGCCTGAGCCGTCCGCCCCCGGGGGGGCGGCTCGGTCGGCGGAACGAGACGACATCACCCGCCGATGCGGGTCACCGATTGCGCCCCCGGGGCGTGCCGGGGGGGCTAGGGGGGTTTCCCCCGTACCCCCCCCCCGGGGCGGGCCGGGGGCCGGCACGGCCCGCGCGGGGGGGGTAGGGGGGGGGGGCGGCCG
>NZ_JARWRU010000960.1 GCF_029867845.1 Nocardia farcinica
TCCGGGGGCCCCCTCCCCCCCCCCCCCCCCCCCGCTCCTCGGGGTGAGTGACGGGACTCGAACCCGCGACAGCCAGGATCACAACCTGGTGCTCTACCAACTGAACTACACTCACCATCACCGGTAACAACCGGCGGCCTAGATAGTAGCGTGTCTACCCCGAAGTTCCCTAATCGGCCTTCGGCGCGCCTTCTACCTGCGGCTTCGCGGTGCTGTTTCCGGCAGGTTCCGCCGAGTCCCCGGCTGCGCGGGCGGCGTCCAGCTCGGCCACCACCGCGGCGATCTCGGCGGTGGACGGGCCCGGCTGCGGGACGAAGGCGGTGCGGCGGTAGTACTCGAGCTCGCGGATGGATTCCTTGATGTCGGCCAGGGCGCGGTGGGTCAGGCCCTTCTCCGGCTGGCCGAAGTAGATGCGCGGGTACCAGCGCCTGCACAGCTCCTTGATGGAGCTGACGTCGATCATGCGGTAGTGCAGGTGCGCGTCGAGGGCGGGCATGTCCCTGGCGATGAAGGCGCGGTCGGTGGCGATCGAGTTGCCCGCCAGCGGCACGGTGCGCGGAGTGGGCACGTACTGGCGGATGTAGTCGAGCACCATCTCCTCGGCCTCGGCCACCGTCACGGTGGACCGGCGCACCTCTTCGGTCAGGCCGGAGCGGGCGTGCATCTCGGTGACCACCGGCACCATGGCGGCCAGCGCCGCGTCGTCGGCGTGGATGACGATGTCCACACCCTCGCCGAGCACGTTGAGATCACTGTCGGTCACCAGCGCCGACACCTCGATCAGCTTGTCGCTGTCCAGGCGCAGCCCGGTCATCTCACAATCCATCCACACCACTAATTTGTCGGACACCCGGGCAACACTACTGCGCCCGTGCCGTCGGCGAACGGCTCGCGACACCAGCTGTCGCTCGCGCCGTGCGGCCTCCTGCCGGGGCTACAGTTTCGGCAGGGTCTCCGGTCGGACCGATCCCCAGCTACTCCGCTCGACCCGCTCCACCCCCGTCGCAGCACGGTCACGGCCGCCGGCCCGGTGTGCGGTTGCGAGTCGAAGTGCGGTTGAGAGTCGAGTAGACGGAGGACCTGCGATGACCACCCCCGAGCAGAAGGCGGCCAAGGCGCGTGAGGCGGCCGAGGAGGCCGCCAGGATCGCGGCGGAAGCGGCTGCGGCGGCGGAGGCCGCCGAGCGCGAACAGGCCGAACATCGGGCGGCGGAACACGAGGGGGCCGGTCAGGCGCTGGACGACGAGTCGAGCCGATCCGGCGCGCAGCGGCCCGCGCCGGATGAGGGCGCGACCGCATCCGTCGAAATGGCGACCGGGGCTGACGAGGCGGCGGCCGGGGGTGACGAGGCGGCGGCCGGGAATGACGCACCGGAAGCCGACGGCGGGAACGCGGCATCGGCGAGTGCCGCCGCGCGGGTGATCGCGGCGGGGTACGCGAGCGAGGGCCCCGCGGTGGAGCCCGGCACGGTGGTCGTGGCCGGCGTGGTCGATCCCGCCGCGCGGGTGCGTATCCCGTTGCGCACCATGAACCGCCACGGCCTGGTGGCGGGAGCCACCGGCACCGGCAAGACCAAGACCCTCCAGGGCATCGCCGAACAGCTCTCCCGCGCGGGGGTGGCAGTGGTGCTCGCCGACATCAAGGGCGACCTGTCCGGTCTGAGCGCTCCCGGCGTGAGCGACGAGAAGATCGCCGCGCGGGCCGCGGAGACCGGCGCGGCGGACTGGGCGCCGAGCGGATTCCCGACCGAATTCCTCTCCCTGGGCACCGGCGGCATCGGCGTGCCGGTGCGCGCCACCATCACCTCCTTCGGGCCGGTGCTGCTGAGCAAGGTGCTCGGCCTCAACGCCACCCAGGAGTCGACGCTCGGGCTGATCTTCCACTGGGCCGACCAGCAGGGCCTTGCCCTGCTCGACCTGAAGGATCTGCGCGCGGTCATCACCCACCTGACCAGCGCCGAGGGCAAGGCGGATCTGAAGGGCATCGGCGGGGTGTCGGCGCAGACGGCGGGGGTGATCCTGCGCGCGCTGGTCAATCTGGAGGCCGAGGGCGGCGACACGTTCTTCGGCGAGCCGGAGTTCGATCCGGCGGATCTGGTGCGCACCGCGGGCGGGCAGGGCGTGATCACGCTGTTCGAGCTGGGCGCGCAGGCCGCGCGGCCGGTGATGTTCTCGACCTTCCTGATGTGGGTGCTGGCCGAACTGTTCCAGACGCTGCCGGAGATCGGCGATGCCGACAAGCCCACGCTGGTGTTCATCTTCGACGAGGCGCACCTGCTGTTCGCCGATGCCTCCAAGGCGTTCATGGAGCAGGTGGAACAGACGGTCAAGTTGATCCGTTCCAAGGGCGTCGGGGTGTTCTTCTGCACCCAGCTGCCCACCGACATTCCGAATCCGGTACTCTCCCAGCTGGGTGCGCGCATCCAGCACGCGCTGCGGGCGTTCACCCCGGACGATCAGAAGGCGCTGGCGAAGACGGTGCGGACCTATCCGCGCACCGCGCACTACGACCTGGAGAAGGCGCTGACCTCGCTGGGCACCGGAGAGGCGATGGTGACCGTGCTGTCGGAGCGGGGTGCGCCGACGCCGGTGGCGTGGACCAGGATCGTGCCGCCGCGTTCGCTCATGGACACCATCGGTGAGTCGGCCATCTCCTCGCGGGCGCTGGCCGGTGGGTTGTCGGCGAAGTACCGCCAGACCATCGATCGGGAATCGGCGTCGGAGATCCTGGCGGCGAAGATGGCCGCGGTCGCGCCGGAGAAGCCGCAAGCGCCTGCCGCGCCGGGGGTTTCACCCAGTGCCGGGCGGGAGGAGACGGCCGCCGACCGGATCATGCGCAACCCGGCGGTCAAGAGTTTCCTGCGCTCGGCGGCGACGGCGGCCGGGCGGGAGATCACCCGCAGCCTGTTCGGCACCCGCCGTCGTCGCTGAGCGTTCGCTGCGCGGGGGCAGCTGATCTTGTCAGGTATCCGCACCGGGAATCGTTGCGGGAAAAGCGTTTCGAATAGAGCGGAGGCGCCCCCCCCCCCCCCCGGGGGGACCAACCGGGGGGGGGGGCGGGGGGCCGGGGGCGCGCGGGGGAGGCGCGCGCCTAG
>NZ_JARWRU010000961.1 GCF_029867845.1 Nocardia farcinica
CCTTCTTGGTGGCTTAGATCAGGTGGCGCGCGCGCTCGCTCGCGCCGCCGCCGGGGATCGATTCGCCGTATGGGGTGTGGGCGCCGTGGCCGGCGTCCGGCGGCAGCGCGGACGCCGGGTTGCAGATGGGGTCCTGCGGCACGCAGTACTGCGCGGTCTGCCCGGTGTAGGGCTCGGGCACCACGTCGTTGTAGGCGTGGATCGGGCTGGCGAACAGCAGGACGGCCGCGATGCGCGGAGCCAGCAGCGGGGGGATCACCGCCGCGGGCGGGGCGTCGTCGCTGGGCATGCCGAGGGCGTTGGAGAGCACCTCGGCGCCTTGGGAGTAGCCGGCGAGGACGAATCGCGCCGCGGGACATTCGATGGCGCGCAGGACGAGGTGGGCGACGAGATCGACGGCGCCGATCGCGCGGGAGCGGGGACCGGTGCTGTCGGCGGGGTAGGACACGTTGTAGAGGGTCCAGTTCAGGTCAGGGCGGGCGGCGCGGACGGCGGCATCG
Organism: Nocardia farcinica; assembly: GCF_029867845.1. Taxonomy (GTDB): domain Bacteria; phylum Actinomycetota; class Actinomycetes; order Mycobacteriales; family Mycobacteriaceae; genus Nocardia; species Nocardia farcinica_A. Next base: position 501 of record NZ_JARWRU010000961.1, read on the forward strand.
AGGGGTCTGCCGACGGTCGGGTCGTCGACCGACGCCCAGTGGGGCGCGACGGGCCGGGAGATGTCGGTGCCGCGCACCATGATCAGCTCCGCGTCGCCACAGGGCGAAGCCGAGGCCGCCGGGGCCTGAGCCACGATCCCGATGCCGGTCAGCACGATCGCGAGGAGGGCGGCGATGCCGGTCTTCATCAGGGTCATGGCTCCTCCGTGTCGTCCAGCCGGAAGGAGGGCCGTGGGGTGTCCCGTCGCCCGGCCGTCTCCGGCGCTGTCGCGGTCCGGGCGGCGCCCGCACGATGACCATGGTGGCATGCCCGCTGGCCGTCGATGCGCGAGATCGCGCAAGAGCGAAGCGGTTGCTACTGCGCCGACCGCCGCTCCAGCGCGTCCAGGATGATGTCGAGCCCTTCGTCGAACTGGGCCGAGAAGGAATAGGTTCCCGCGCCGGTGAGGTGCCGCACGAACTCGGTGAGGTGGGGATGCCGGGCCATCGCGGGCAGCATGCCGGCGGCGAGGTCGGCGGCATCGGCACCGCTCGCCGGGTCGAAGGGCAGGTTGCGTTCGGTGAGGACGAATCCGTAGACGTAGGCGTCGATCACCGAGAACGCCTGCGCGACGAGGTCGAGGGAGAATCCGCCGCGCCGCATGCAGCCGATGACCGCGTCGTGGTGCCTGAGCAACGCGGGGCCGGGATGGGCCCGGGAGTCGATGAGCGTCAGCGCCCACGGATGCGCCGACATGACCGCTCGCGCCGAAGCCGACCGCACCCGCAGCCCCTCACGCCAGCCCATGTCCGGCTCCGGCAACCGGATCTGGGCGAACACCCAGTCCACCAGCGCGTCCAGCAGTGCGTCCTTGTTGGCGACGTGGTGATACAGCGACATCGCCTCGACCCCGAGCTCCTTGCCGACGTTGCGCATGCTGATCGCCGCGTATCCGCCCGCGTCCGCGACCCGCACCGCGGCCTCGACGATGCGCTCCCTGGTGAGCGGTTGCCGGGCAACCATGCCGCCTCCCTTGCCTCCTTACGGCCGTAAGGGTACCTTATCGGCAACCTCGGACTTACAGGCGTAAGGGAAGCGATGAACACCCATATGAGCGCGGCGACCGTCGATCGATACGGCCCGCCGGAGACCGTCGGCATCACCACCGTGCCCATCCCGGCACCCGGCCGAGACGATGTCCTCGTCGAAGTCGAAGCCACCTCGGTGAATTCGGGCGACGCGCGCATCCGTGCCGGCCGATTCCCGCGCGGCTTCGGCCTGCTCGGCAAACTCGGCCTCGGCCTGCGCGGACCACGCCGCCATGTGCTCGGCGTCGTCTTCTCGGGCACCGTCGCACAGGTGGGGGAGCGGGTCACCGGCATCACGGTCGGCGATGCGGTCGCCGGCATGACCGGGGCCCGATTCGGCGCGCACGCCCAATACCTCGCCGTGCCCGCCACCAGGCTCACGCCCCTCCCCGCCGGCGTCGCTCATCCGGCGGCGGCAGGCGCGCTCTTCGGCGGCAGCACCGCCCTGCACTACCTGCGCGACCGCGCGAAACTCCGTGCCGGGCAGACGGTCCTGGTGAACGGCGCCTCCGGGTCGGTCGGATCGGCGGCAGTGCAGCTGGCCGTCCACTTCGGAGCCGACGTCACCGCGGTGAGCAGCGAACCCAACCACGACCTGGTGCGCCGTCTCGGCGCCGCAACGGTGATCGACTACCGGCGGACACCGATCACCGAACTCGACCGGCGCTTCGACGTCGTCTTCGACGCCGTCGGCAACCTCACCCGCGCCGACGGACTCCGCCTCGCCGGGCCGCGTGGCGTGCTGATCCTCGCCGTGGCGGGCCTCGCCGACACCATCACCGCTCGCGGACGCGTGATCGCCGGAGCGGTACCCGAACGCCGGGAGAACCTCGCGGTGCTGCTCGACCTCGTCGCGAGGGGGGAATTCGATCCACTGGTGGAGATCGTCGGCGGCATGCAAGCGCTCCCCGAAGCGCACCGGCGGGTCGACAGCGGCCGCAAGGTCGGCAATCTCGTCATCCTGCCGCACCAGTCGGCCGCAATGGGATCGCAGTGATCCGGTCGCCCGGATTCCGTTGTCAACGCGAGCGATTCGTGCGGAGCAGCACCATGGGCAGGGTGTGGACCGGTTCGCCGGTGGCGCGCTCGATGGTCGCCCTGAGGTTCTTCCACGCGCGCGGATGGGCGGCGACGTACCGCGCGAGGGCGTCGCGGGACTGCTGATCGGTCATCGGGGTCGCGGTCGCGGGCAGACCTCGATGTGTGCCGATCCACACCCGAACCTTCGGCTGCGCGCGGATATTGCGGTACCACTGGGCGCGCTCCCCGAACCCGGAAACGATCACGTATTCGTCCGGGGCGGGGTGATCGACCACCTCGAGGACGACATGGCGCAGAGCGCCGGAGCGGCGGCCGGTGTGTTCGAGCATGAGCAGACGCGAGCCGAACACCCGGCCCCATCCGGCGCGATAGACACCGATCGGCGCTCGCACCAGCGTGCGGGTGCGCAGGGCGCGTGCGCCGATCGCGGCGCCGATCTCGGACAGGGACATCGGCGACTCCTCTCCGAGCCGGATGACGAGGGCCACGGTCGGCGCGAGGCGACTTCCGCGCCGCGGCGACACCCATCCTATCGGCGGGCGATCCGGCCGGCTCCCGACGCGCGCTCGGTCAGGCGGTGGCGCGACGACGCTCGGCCTGCCCCCCGAGGGCCCACGCCGCGGCGGCGGCCGCCAGGAACGACAGCAGCGACGCGCTCATCCACGGCTGCGCGGTGAAGTGCAGCCACTGCTGCACCCGCACCCAGGCATCGGTCCACACCCCGGCGTCACCCGGGTTGATCAGCTGATAGACCGACAGGCCGAGCAGCCAGGCCACGATCATGCTCCATCGCGACGGCGCGTCGGCGTCGGTGTTCCACTCGCCCCGGGCGCGCAGGAAGAAGTCGGCGACAAGGACGCCGAGCAGCGGCACGAAAACCGAGCCGATGAGGCCGAGGAAGCCGAAGTAGTCGTCCATGTCCAGCCACAGCGCGAGCAGGGTGATGAACACGCCCAAGCCGACCGACAGCACGCGCCGGTCCGTCCGGGGTGCGAGGTTCTGGATGGAGACAGCCGTGGAATAGACGTTGGCGAAGGACTGGTCGGCCTCGCGCACGACCAGGATCAGGAAGAACGCCGCGCCGAGCGTCACCGTCAGGAACGGGCCGTAGGCGCCCTCGCCCGCGGCCAGGGCGAGGGCGAACAGGCCGAGGATGTAGGCGAGGATCTGGGTGAGCGCGTAGGCGCCGCTCGCCGCGCCGAACGCCGCGCCCGTGCCGCGCGAGTAGCGGGTGTAGTCGGCCGCGACCGGCACCCAGGAGATCGACACCGCCAGCGCCGCGTCGGTGGCGATCCAGAACAGACTCCAGTCCGAACCGAACGGGCCCGACCCGCCGGGGCCGGGGTCGGTGGTCAGATCGGGCAGGCCCGCCCGGAAGAACTGCACGTAGAACCAGAGCAGCGCGATCGCCACGCCGACGGTGACGAAGCGCCGCAACACACGCACCGAACCCAGCGGCCAGATGGTGAGCACTGTGGTCAGCACGCCCGCCACCACCACATACAGCCAGTGCGGCCCGCCACCGAACAACTCCTCGGCCGCGTCGGCGATCACGATCAACTCGAAAGTGCCCCACCCGACCAACTGGGCGATGTTCAACACCGTCGGCACATAGCTCGGCTTCGCGCCGAACAACCCGCGCAACAACATCATCGCCGGCTTGCCGGTGCGTGCGCCCGGGATCGCCGAGAGCCCGAGCATGAGCCCGCCGACCACCGTGCCCACGATCATCGCGACGACGCCCGCCGCGATGGAGATCCGCGCCGCGCCCTCGGTGTCCGGCGCGAGCAGCGTGTACGCCCCCGAGAAGGCGAACAGGCTCACGCCGAGGTTGGCCCAGAACGCGCTCTGATCCCAGAACGACAGCACCCTGGGCGCCGGTTCGTCGAGGGTGAGCGGCGCCTCGTTTCCGCCCGTGCCGACAGTGGACGCCATGCCGCTACCTACTCCCTACGCCGGCATTACCCGGACAGGTTCAGCGGTCGGCGCACTCGGGCGCACCCTCTCAGCCCGGCCGTTCTCCGAGCTCCCGCGGTGATCTGACCGGCGAATAGTACACCCGTACCGGTAGGGGCACATCCCGTCGCGTCTCGGCGGCCGCGGCGCACACCGACCCGGAAACAGCGGCCGGGGCCGGGATGGTCGTTCGCGGCGCGTCAGGCTCGGAGGACTTCAGTTGTCTCCGGTTTCTCCGGCGAATTCGCGTGTGACCGTGCCGAAGCGGTCGACCGGGAACCCGTCGGCTGGGCAACCGCCTGTCACGCGGCGCGGTGGGTTTCGGCCCGAGGGCGGGCATTGTTC
>NZ_JARWRU010000962.1 GCF_029867845.1 Nocardia farcinica
GGGGGTGGGGGCCGCCCGCCCGCCGCGCCGCGGGGGGGCCGCCCCCCCCCCCGCCCCCCCCCGCCCCCGCCGGCCCCCGGGGGCGGGGGGGGGGGGGGGGCCCCCCCCCCCGCGTCCCCCTGTTCGACACGGATCGAGGACCCATGCGTGATCTCGACATCCCCCTGCCCGTCATGCGAGCGGTGCTCGGCCCGATGTTCCGGGTGATGATGGACCATCGCCTGCCGGTGACCGCCCGGCGCAAGCTCAGCGAACTGGCCTCACTTGCCCAGCCCGTCCCGGCGGACACCGCGGTGACGCCGCTGCGGCTCGGCGGCCGCCCGGCCGAACGGCTGACCGCGCCCAAGACGGCCACGCCGCGCCCGGAGACCGCGGTGCTCTACCTGCACGGCGGCGGCTACACCATCGGCTCGCCGACCACGCACCGCTCGCTGGCCGCGCGGCTGGCGCACGAGACGGGCGCGTCGGTGTATCAGCTGGACTACCGGCTGGCTCCCGAACATCCGCACCCGGCCGCGTTGGAGGACGCCCTCGCGGCCTTCGACGCGCTGGTCGGCCTCGGTCACCGCCAGGACCGCATCGCGATCGCGGGTGACTCCGCGGGCGGCGGGCTGAGCCTGGCCACGGCGCAGCACCTGGTCACCGAACGCGGTGTGCGGCCGGCGGCGCTCGGGCTGATCGCCCCCTGGGGCGACCCGAACCTGCCGCCGCCGGGCGAGCGCGACCTGGTGGTCAACCGGCGCTGGTCGCGCCGGTGCGCGCGGGACTATCTCGGCGACGGCGACCCCGCCTCGACCGGCTACGCCCCGCTGCGCGGCCCCATGGCGGGACTGCCGCCGACATACGTGCAGGCAGACACCGGTGAACTGCTCCACGGGCAGTGCGTAGAGTTGGTGGCGGCACTGCGCGAAGCCGGCGTGCCGGTGCGGTTCCACGAGACCAGCGGGTTGTGGCATGTGGCCCAGCTGCAGGCCTCGCTCACCGCGCGGGCAGCGGCTGCTGTGAGCGAACTGTCGGCGTTCCTGATGGCGTCACTACAACCCGCCACAGCACCCGACCTGGGTTGATGACTTCAACAGAATGCGACAGCCGAGCAGACACCACGCTGTCGGGTGGCGTAGATTACCTGCGAGTAAACATACGTGGAAGGGCACTGATGCGAGAGTTCGAAGTCCCGGCTTCCTACACAATCCCGGATGACGCGAACAATTCCGACAACGTCTTCCGCCATGCCGAACAGTCGCCGAACGCCGTGCTGTTCAAGGTACCCAATGGCGAGAACACCTGGGCGGACGTCACCGCGGCGGAGTTCGCGAAAGCCGTGACCGGTGTGGCGAAGGGATTGATCGCCGCGGGCATCGAACTGGGTGACCGCGTGGCCATCATGGCCCCCACCCGCTACGAATGGGCCCTGCTCGACTTCGCGATCTGGGCCGCGGGCGGTTGCACCGTCGCCATCTACGACAGCTCCTCCGCCGAGCAGGCCAAGTGGATCCTGCAGGATTCCGAGACCAAGCTGCTCGTGGTCGACAGCGACAAGCACCGCGCGGTGATCGACGAGATCGAGGACGGCGCGCTGCCGAAGCTGGCCGAGATCCTGCAGTTCGACAAGGGCGCGATCGAGACCCTGACCGAGCGCGGCAAGGACCTCGACGACGCTGTGGTGCACGAGCGCCGCAAGCAGGTCGGCGCGAGCTCGCCCGCCACCCTGATCTACACCTCCGGCACCACCGGCCGCCCCAAGGGCGTCATGCTCACCCACGCCAACCTGTGGGCGGAGTCGGCGGCCGACCAGCAGGCGCTCAAGGAGTATGTGACCGAGGGCAAGAAGACCCTCATGTTCCTGCCGCTGGCGCACGTGTTCGCCCGCGCGGTGGCGCTGGCCGCCTTCGACGCCAAGGTGATCGTGGCGCACTCGGCCGACTGGTCCACCCTGGTCGACCAGTTCGGCGCGTTCAAGCCCGACTTCATCCTCTCGGTGCCCCGCGTGTTCGAGAAGGTCTACAACTCCGCCAAGCAGAAGGCGCACGACGGCGGCAAGGGCAAGATCTTCGACGCCGCCGCGGCGACCGCCATCGCCTACAGCGAGTCCCTGGACAAGGGCGGCCCCGGCCTCGGCCTCAAGCTCAAGCACGCGCTGTTCGACAAGCTGGTCTACAGCAAGCTCAAGACCGCGCTCGGCGGTCAGTGCCAGGCCGCGGTGTCCGGCGGCGGCCCGCTGGGCGCGCGCCTCGGCCACTTCTTCCGCGGCGTCGGCGTGACGATCTACGAGGGCTACGGCCTGACCGAGACCACCGCCGCGGTCAGCGTGAACACCCCCGAGCACATCCGGGTCGGCTCGGTCGGCCGCCCGCTGCCCGGCCACGCCGCCAAGATCGCCGACGACGGCGAGCTGCTGCTGCGCGGCCCGGTCGTGTTCAACGGCTACTGGGGCAACCCGGAGGCCACCGAGGAAGCCTTCGCCGACGGCTGGTTCAAGACCGGCGACCTCGGCGCCATCGACGAGGACGGGTTCATCACGATCACCGGCCGCAAGAAGGAGATCATCGTCACCGCGGGCGGCAAGAACGTCTCCCCCGCCGTGCTCGAGGACTCCCTGCGCGCGCACCCGCTGATCAGCCAGGTCATGGTGGTCGGTGACGGCCGTCCGTTCATCGGCGCGCTGATCACCCTCGACCCGGAGGCGCTGCCGGGCTGGAAGGAGCGCAACAGCCTGCCCGCCGACACCCCGATCGAGAAGCTGGTCGAGAATCCCGACCTGATCGCCGAGATCGAGGCCGCGGTCGCCGAGACCAACAAGCTGGTCTCCAAGGCCGAGCAGATCAAGAAGCACACCATCCTGACCGTCGACTGGACCCAGGAGACCGGTGAGCTGACCCCGAAGATGTCGCTCAAGCGCAATGTCGTCATGAAGCAGTGCGCGGCCGAGGTGGAGCGGATCTACAGCTAGTCCTCGCGACCGGCTCCGGGGCCCGCGGGGGGGATTGGTTAACCCGCGGCGGGGGGGAGGGTTTGGAGGGAACCGGGGGGGGGGGGGGGGGGGTGGAGGGTTAAAACACCGGAAGGGTGAGGGGGG
>NZ_JARWRU010000963.1 GCF_029867845.1 Nocardia farcinica
GGCGCGCTGCCCGGTCTGCTGCCCGGCGGCCGCCCGCTCACCGACCCGAAGGCACGCGAGCAGATCGCCGCGGCCTGGCACTGCGACGACCTGCCCACCGCGCCCGGCCGCGACACCGTGGGCATACTCGGCACCACACCCGGTCCGGGCGCCCTGCTCGTCGGCGGGGTGGAACTCGCCGACCTGCCCGACCCGCCCGCCGCGCGCGCCGCCCTGGACGCCGCGCCGTTCGTGGTGAGCCTGGAGTTGCGGCACAGCGAGGTCACCGACCGCGCCGACGTGGTCTTCCCGGTGGCCCCGGTGACCGGCAAGTCCGGCACCTTCCGCACCTGGGAGGGCAGGCCGCGCCCGTTCGACACCGTGCTCGGCGACTCCACGGTGCTGCGCACCGCCGCACCACTGTCGGACCTTCGGGTGCTGCACGCGCTGGCGGCGGCGATGGGCGTGCCGCTGAACCTGCCCGACCCTGCCGCCGCCCGCGCCGAACTCGACGCACTCGGCGTATGGGACGGCAGACCGGCCGCAGCCCCGGTGCACCTCGCGTATCCGCCGGTCCGTCCCGGCCGGGGATCGGCGGTGCTGGCGAGCTGGCGGATGCTGCTCGACCTGGGCCGGATGCAGGACGGCGAGGAGAACCTGGCGGGCCTGGCCCGCACCCCGGTGCTTCGGCTGTCGGCCGCCACCGCCGCCGAGATCGGCGCGGCCGAGGGCGACGCGGTGGAGGCGGCGAGCGAGCGGGGCGCGCTCACCCTGCCGCTGGCGATCACCGACATGCCGGACCGGGTGGTGTGGGCGCCGGCGAACTCGCCCGGCTCGCAACTCAACGACCGGCTCGGCGTCGGGGCGGGCAGCGTGCTGCGGCTGCGCCGCGTCGACGCCACCGGCGCGGCGACTTCCGTGCGGGAGGACGACCATGTCTGATCTGTCGCTGTTCGGCAACGACCCGTTCTGGCTGGTCCTGGCCAAATCGGTGTTCCTGTTCGTGTTCGCGATCGTCATCCCGCTGATCGGGGTGCTCGTGGAACGCAAGGTCGTCGCGCGCATGCAGATGCGTGTCGGACCCAACCGCGTCGGCCCGTTCGGCCTGCTGCAATCGCTGGCCGACGGCGTGAAGTCGGCCTTCAAGGAAGACATCATCCCGGCGATGGTCGACAAGCCCATCTACGTGCTTGCGCCGATCATCTCGGTGACCACCGCGTTCATGGCGTTCGCGGTCATCCCGCTCGGCGGCGAGGTTTCCATCGCGGGCCACACCACCGCCCTGCAGCTGACCGACATGCCGGTCGGCGTGCTCTACGTGCTGGCCATCACCTCCATCGGCGTCTACGGCATCGTGCTGGCGGGCTGGGCGTCCGGCTCCACCTACCCGTTGCTGGGCGGCCTGCGCTCGACCGCGCAGGTGATCTCCTACGAGATCGCGATGGCGTTGTGCTTCGCCGCGGTGTTCCTGCACGCGGGCACCATGGCCACCTCCGGCATCGTCGGCGCCCAGCACCCCACCTGGTTCGTGTTCCTGCTGCTGCCGTCGTTCCTGATCTACTGCGTGTCGATGGTCGGCGAGACCAACCGGGCGCCGTTAGACCAGCCCGCGGCCGAGGGCGGACACGTCGGCGATGTCGTACACATTGGCTTCCGTCTCGGCGACCATCACTGATGGTGAATCGAACTCCCAGTCAGGGCCTTCCGGGAA
>NZ_JARWRU010000964.1 GCF_029867845.1 Nocardia farcinica
GGGGGGGGCAGTGGGGCGGCGCTTCAACACCCCGCCGGGGGGGGGGCTGCGGGGGGGGGGCGGGCCAGGGGCCGCGCCGTTCGTGACCACCGCGCCGGTGCTGCTCGGTTTCCTCGTCGTCGCGCAACTGAGCTGCCTGCCGGTGCACCGGATGCGGGACTGGCCGTATCTGCATCTCGCGCGGACACTTCCGGTGGTGTTCGCGACGGTCGCCTTCATCGCGGTTGCCGGGCTGAGTGATGCGCGCGGGCACGTGGGCGCGGTGCTGGCCGCCTCGATCGCCGTCGCCGTGGTCGGGCTGGCGGGAACCTTGCTGGTACAACGCATCCGGCCCACCGACGTGACCGCGAGCTATGCGCTGGCGGCGGCGGCCGCCCCGCTGCTGGTGGCCCCGCCGACACTGCTCGACCGGTGGCCCGCCGTCGCGCTCGCGGCCTGCTACGCGGCGGTGCTGCTCGCCGTCGCCGCCGCCCACCTGGCGCCCGCCACCCGCGCACGGACCGGGATCACGAGTCACACCGCTGTGGTCGCGGCGGTGCTCGGCGCGGTCGCGCTGCTGGAAGCCTGTGTGGGCGGGGCGAATACGCGGACGCTGGCGCTGGTGCTTTTCCTCGCGGCGCTCGCCTTCTCCGGGGTGGCCGGACACCAGCGTTCGCGCGTCGCGGCGGTGCTCGGCGCTGCCTTCGCCGTCCTCGGCGGCCTGGTCTTCCTCGACGACGCGGGCCCGGCCGTCCTCGCCTCCCGGGTGCTCGCGCGGGATCACCTCGGTATCGACACCGCCGTCACGGCGCTGGCGGGACTTGCCGTGCTGGCGGCGACGGTGTGGAGCCTGCGCCGCATGTCCACGGCGGCAGGCTCGGCCGGTGCGGGGAACCCGGTGGTGTGGGTGGCCACCAGCGTGGCCGCGCTGTACCTGGTGAGCGCCGCCGCGGTCGCCGTCGGCGTCGCGGCGGGCGGAACGGACGGGTTCGTCGTCGGCCACTGTGTCGCCACCATCCTGTGGATGGCGGGTGCGACCGGCGCGCTGTTCCACGGCCTGCGCAATCTCTCGGCCGGATCGGGCGCGATCGTGAAGGTGGCCCTCGGCTCCGGCCTGCTGCTCACCGCCGCCGCCATCGCCAAGCTGTTCCTGTTCGATCTGGCCACGCTCGACGGCTTCGTCCGCGTCAGCGCTTTCCTCGCCGTCGGCGTCCTGCTCCTGCTCACCGGCACCCGCTACGCCCGTGCCTTCGCCGAGGCGGGGGAGCGGGCAGGCCGGGAGCGGGACGCGGTGCCCAGCGGCGCCGCGCCCGGTGCGCCCGGCCCGGCGGGGGATCAGTCCGTGTCGTCCTGACGGCGCAGCAGTTCGTCGACGCTCACCGACTGGTCGTCACCGCTGTGGTGGCGGCCGTCGTCGGCTCCCGGCTGCGCGCCACGGCCCTCCTCGCCCGCGCCCTGGGGGCGCTTGCGGGAGGAACGCAGTTCGGCCATCCAGTTCTCGATGCTGGCCCGGTTGTCACCGCCGGGCAGGCCAGGACCGGCCGCGCCGGGAACGGGCGGGACCTGTCCGGCAGGGCCGCCACCCTGATCTCCCCCGCCCGCGCCGGGGCCGTTCGGGACCGGACGGGGTCCGGCCGGGTGGGCGCCAGGGCGGATCGGCGGAGTGCCGTGAGCCGGCGGGATGCCGGTGGTTCCGTTCGACGGTGCGCCGGGGCCGATCACACTCGGGCCGGGAGTGCCGAACGCCCCGCCGCGCGCGTCCGATCCGGCGCCAGGGCGGCCGGGGGTGCCGGGTCCGCCGGATGTGCCGGGTCCGCCGGGTGTGGCGGAACCGCCGGGTGCACCGGGAGGAGTCGCTCCACCCGCGGGCCTGCCGGGCGCCCGCGGCGTGCCGTTCTGTCCGGGACCGGCGGGTGCGGGACGGCCGCCGGGATGCGGACGGGTGGGCTCACCCATCGAGACGTCGGCGGGCGGACGCGGCCGGACGGGTGGTACGGGGCGCGGCGGTTTGGGCGCGGCGACCTCGGACTGTTCCGGTCCGATCGGCGGCGGTAGCGACCGGCCGGACCCGCCGTGGCCCTGCCCGGCGGACGGCGGCGTGGAAATC
>NZ_JARWRU010000965.1 GCF_029867845.1 Nocardia farcinica
CGCCGGCGGTGTTCCAGCCGCCGGTGGCGGGCTGGGCGAACGGGCGGCCTCCGGTCGGATCGGCCTGGGTGGCATGCGGTCCCGAGATCGAGCCGGATGCCGTCGGGTCGTACCCCGGGGGCCGGTGCTGCGCGTAGGGGAGGGGCTGGGCGTAGGGGAGGGGCTGGGCGTGCGGTGGTGTGCCGGGACGGGCCGGCGGGCCCGCGGGCAGGTCGCCGGGGCCGGAGTCCAGATCGAGCAGGCGTACCGCGCGCTGGCTGACCTCCTCGAGCACGGCGGGCGGCAGCCAGCCGGTGCGTTCGTTGCCGCCGAGGCCGTCGAGGTGTTCGAGCAGCTGTCGCGGGGTCGGGCGCGCGGCGGGATCCTTGGCCAGGCAGGCCGCGACCAGCCCGCGCAGCACCTCGGGGACGGCGTCGACGGCCGGTTCCTCGTAGACGATGCGGAACAGCAGTTGCACGGTGTCGCCGCCGCCGAAGGGGCCCTGCCCGGTCGCCGCGTAGGTGAGCACCCCGCCGAGGGCGAACATGTCGCCCGCAGGCCCGACCGGCTCGCCGGTCACCTGCTCCGGGCACATGAAGGCCGGCGAGCCGATGACCTTGCCGGTGGTGGTCAGCGCGGTGTCCTCCACGGCGCGGGCGATGCCGAAGTCGATCACCTTCGGGCCGTCGATGGCCAGCAGCACGTTCGACGGCTTCAGGTCGCGGTGCACCACGCCCGCCTCGTGCACGGCCACCAGCGCCTCGGCCAGGCCGCGCGCCAGCACGATCAGGCTGCGCTCGCCGAACGGGCCGAACCGGTCGACGGCGTCGTTGAGGGCGATACCGGCCACGTAGCCGGTGGCCAGCCAGGGCGGGTCGGCGTCGACGTCGGCGTCGAGCACCGGCGCGGTGCACGAGCTGCCCACCCGCCGGGCCGCGGCCACCTCCCGCTGGAAGCGGGTGCGGAATTCCGGGTCGGCGATCAGATCGGGGCGGATGACCTTGACCGCGACGGTGCGGCCACCGGCATTGCGGCCCAGATACACCCGCCCCATTCCGCCGACGCCGAGCACGCCGAGGAGCCGGTAGTCGCCGATCCGGCGAGGGTCGTCATGGCCGAGCGGTTGCATCGCGAACGAGGTTCCCTTCGAATAGAACTGCCGAAAGGCTACCCATGCCCGCGCGACGGCCGCGACAGGCATCGCGCCCCCGGGACAACGGCCCGTGTGGCGGGCATGATGGCGCGGTGGCCGGTGAGACGACACCTCTGCGCGTGGTGGTGATGGGCGTGTCCGGCGCGGGCAAGTCGACGGTCGGACGGCGGCTGGCGGCGGCGCTCGGCCTGCCCTTCCTCGAGGGCGACGACTTCCATCCGCCCGCCAACATCGCCGCCATGCGCGCGGGCGACGCGCTCACCGACGCCGACCGCGCGCCGTGGCTGGATCGGCTCGCCGAGGCGCTGGCCGGGGCGCGGGACGGCGCGGTGCTCAGCTGCTCGGCGCTGGCCCGGGCCTATCGGGACCGCCTGCGCGCCGCGACCCCCGAGCTGGTCTTCGTCCACCTCGACGTCGCGGGCGATGAACTCGAGCGGCGGCTGCGGCAGCGCCGCGGGCACTTCATGCCGCCGACGCTGCTCGGCTCGCAGCTGGCGACGCTGGAACCGCTCGCCGCCGACGAGGCCGGCATCGTGCTGGACGGGACGATGCCGCCCGAGGAGCTGGCCGATCGGGCCGTGAGCCTGCTCCGTGCCGGGAAGGGATCGGCTCAGCCGAATCGCGGCGCCGGGCAGTCGCCGGAGGACACCAGCGGCACGCAGATCCCGGTGGCCTCGGAGAACAACAGCCCGCCGCCGTAGACGAGCGCGCCGACGGCGACGGCGGCGAAGACCAGCACCCAGAACAGCGCGGGCAACCGGGTGAGCCCGGCCAGCTGGTCGGCGTCGGAGCCGACCCCACCGGGATTGCCCCAGCGGCGTCTGCGGCCCCGCTGCATCTCGATCCCCGGCCGCAGACCGGCGAACAGCAGGAACCAGGCGGCCAGGTAGGCGAAGGCGGCCTGCACGATGTCGGTGCCGAACCAGGACACCACGACGATCAGCGCGCCGAGCGAGACCACGGTGAAGACGCCGTAGAGATTGCGCACCTTGACCAGCACGGCGGCCAGCAGCGCGATCGAGGTCCACAACATCAGGGTGATCCGGTCGGCGCCGAGCAGCGCGGCGAAGCCCAGCCCCAGCAGCGGCGGCGCCGGATATCCGGCCAGCGCGGTGAGGATCATGCCGGGGCCGTAGGGTTTTCCGCTCGACACCGTGAGCCCGGAGGTGTCCGAGTGCAGGGTGATGCGGTCGAGCCTGCGTCCGGTGAGCAGGGCGGCCAGCGCGTGCCCGCCCTCGTGCACGATCGTGACGACATTGCGGGCCAGCCGCCACAGCGGTCCGTAGGACACCAGCACCAGCGCGAGCGCGGCGGTCACCAGCACCAGCTGCCAGGGCGGCGGTTCCTGGGTGGTGGTGAGCCGGTCCCACAGGGAGGCGCCGCGCTCGAAGAGTTCGTCGGTCTGCACCCGCCGAACCCTAGCGAGCGCGCGCTCGCGCCGCAGCGGTCCGGCGCGGGCTCATCGGACCGAGTGCGCCCGTGTGCGGCGGATCAGCCCGCGGCGAGCACACTCTCGGCCTCGGCCAGCTCGGCCTTCCACCGGCGGAAGCCCTCCTCGGTGCGCCCGCGCCGCCAGTAGCCGGAGATGGACGACGCCCACTGCGCGGGCACCTCGCGCTCGCGGCGGATGTAGCGGCGCAAATCGTGCATGACCGCCCGCGCCTCGCCGTGGATGAACACCTGCACCTGTCCCTCGCGCCAGGGCGCGCTGCGCACCGTCTCGGCGAGCAGTTCGCCCGCCGGGCGGTCGCCACGGTGCAGCCAGGTCAGCTCGATGCCCTCGGGTGCGACCAGCGCGAGCTCGTCGGCCGGGGAGGCCCCCACCACGCAGGCGTGGCCCGCCCCCCCCGCGGGGAAGGGCGCGAGGGCGGCCGCGATGGCGGGCAGCGCGGCCTCGTCGCCCGCGAGCAGGTGCCAGTCGGCGTCCGCGCGCGGCGAGTACGCGCCGCCGGGACCGTAGACGTCCACGGTGGCGCCGGGCGTGACACCGGCGGCCCACGGCCCGCCGATGCCCTCCTCGCCGTGGTGCACGAAGTCGACCGCGATCTCGCCGGTGGCGGGGTCGACCCGGCGGACGGTGTAGGTGCGCAGCACCTCCTGGCCGTCGCGGTCGAAGATGAACTTGACGTAGGAGTCGCTGAACTCGCCGGGGCGGAAATCGGCACTGGTGAAGTACACCCGGATGAGGTGGCCGGTGAGGCGTTCGGAGCGCAGGACCGTGAGGGTGGCGCGTTGGCGGGCCAAGAGAACCTCCGTGACGAGGGGCGGGTGAGGGCTGGGGGGACGAGGGCTGGGGACGGGTACGACCATCGGAATAAGGTTTGCCTAACCAAGGTACCTGGCCCGGGCGCCGCGCGGGATTCGGTTCACCGTGAGAGTTACCGCTGACTGCCCGCGCGCGCCCGCGAGATCATGGCGCCCATGACACAGATCGCTCCCACCCCGACCGACAGCGTGCGCAGGCGCTACCGCGACGCCGGGACCACCGGACCCGCCGACTGGAATCCGACCCTGGCGGTCCTGCACGACCATCGGTCGGTGCGGCGCTATCTGCCCGACGACGTCTCCGACGACACCCTCCGGCTGCTGATCTCGGCCGCCCAGTCCGCCCCGACCTCCTCCAACCTCCAGGTCTGGTCGGTCGTCGCGGTGCGCGACCCGCAGCGCAAGGCCCGCCTGGCCGCCCTGGCCGGCGACCAGGCGCACATCGTGCAGGCCCCGGTGCTGCTGGTGTTCACCGCCGACTTCGCCCGGCTGCGGCAGCTGGCCGCCGACCGGGGCGCGCCACTGGACGGCGCGGACTATCTGGAGTCCAGCTACGTCGGGTTCATCGACGCCGCGCTGGCCGCCCAGAACACCGTCGTCGCCGCCGAGTCCCTCGGCCTCGGCACCGTCTACATCGGGGCCATCCGCAACAAGCCGGAGGAGGTCGCCGCCGAACTCGGCCTGCCGCCCGGCGTGTTCGCCACCTTCGGGCTGGTCGTCGGCCATCCCGACCCCGGCGAAAACGCCCAGGTCAAGCCGCGGCTGCCGCAGCAGGCGGTGCTGCACCACGAGATCTACGACCTGGCCGCTCAGCGCGCGCACGTCGAGGCCTACGAGGCGCGCATCGCCGAGTTCTACGCCGAGCAGCAGCTCGAGCACTCCTGGATCGACCGGGTCCTGAAGCGGCTGGCCTCGGCGGAGAGCCTGTCCGGCCGCGACCGCCTGCGCGGCTCGCTGGAGAAGCAGGGCTTCCCACTGCTCTGATCCCCACTGCTCCGACCCCACTGCTCCGA